>NZ_JAHREU010000001.1:153894-366927 GCF_020883145.1 Microcoleus sp. CAWBG27 | reverse complement strand
GATTTGGTTCGTAGTGAGGACTTTAGTCCTTGACAGAAGAAGGACTAAAGTCCTCACTACGAACCTTTTTTACTATGGTAATCGAGGGGACATGATATGACTTGTGTGCTAATTGAAAAAAATCAGGCAGGAACGATCGATCGATTCCGGTACGATCGGGAAACAGGAAGGATTGCAATGCTCGATTTGGTTCGTAGTGAGGACTTTAGTCCTTGACAGAAGAAGGACTAAAGTCCTCACTACGAACCTTTTTTATTATGGTAATCGAGGGGACATGATATGACTTGTGTGCTAACTGCGGTGGCGGTTTCTATATCACGCGCGCTGGACTCCCGGCGGCGTCCAAGTACCGTTGAGAGCCTCTTCTTCGGGCCAGTAAATACGCATTGTCAAGTTAAAATCTCCCGTGGGCGCCGGCAACCAATTCGACTGCAATGCCGCATCTGTCGGTGCATTTTGGATGTAAATATCCAGGGAACCGTCAGCATTGTACTTCAACGGATCTCGATCGCCCAAAGCATACCGATTCAAACTATTTTCTACCAACAGGCGATCGCCATCATACATAGTCACAGACCAAAAAGCTTGACTCGGTGGAAATTCTCCCGGCCCAAATCTCAGTACATATTTGTTAGCACCGTTGAGCGGCTGACCGTCGCGATCGCTGTAAGCTGTTGGGTATAGCGCATCGGCATCGAGATTCGCACCCAAACCTACCAAGCCAACGACTGCCCGCTTTAAGTATTCCGTGCCGTAGTCGCCCAAACCGCCAGAAATCGTCCAACCCTCAACAGCATCGCTTTCACCGCTAGCCGCTGTGGAAATAATTTTTTGTGCTGCGGGTACAGCCCTTTCTAAACCTCGCGCCGCTGCGAAAGATAGGGAATCCAAATCAAATGTTTGGGTTGGTGCCAAGCCAAAAGGCTTAAAAGTCTCTACCAGCGGCGCATCGGCTGCTGTCGGCGGATTGCTCTTCATCAGTTGGTTGAGCTTGGTATAGAAGCTATCTGCTGACAAGCCGGCAACTTGAACCGGCGGCGGCGGAGTTGTTCCCGGAGGAGCCGGAACAGTTGCAGGTGCGGTTGGTATATTGCCGCTGACCCAATTGCTTAAAGGTATCAAACGGTATTTGTCCTGAATTGCTGTTACATTTGGGATGTCGGCGACGCCATCGACGCGGGTGCGCCCGACGATCCAAGCTAGATTTGTGGGCGATCGCACTTCACCCAAACCGGGGGGTAAAGTTCCCTGCCAATTGGGCCCGACGATCGCAGCAGCCCCCGCCCCAGTGCCGGTTGTCCGATTTCCCGGAGAATCAAACACATTCGTCCAACCATCCAGAGTGGGCATCAGGTAATAGCGCCCCGTCATATCCGGCCTCTGCAAGACGATCGGTTCTTTGGTTAAATCCAACCAAGCCGTTGAGTAGAGAGTATCGACATTGGGCGCGACAACATCTTTGAATGATGGATTGGGAAACTGTCGCACGTGGGCGAACTCATTTACCGGCGCGCGGCCGGCTCCATCCGGTGCTGCGACGGCGGTTGAGACTTCTTGGGTAGTTGCCATCAGTACGAGGGGATAGCCGTAGACATAGGCTTTGATGCCTGTCGCAAAGGCCTGCATCTCGCTGTCACGCTGGGTTTTGGCAGCAGCGGCCTCAGCTTCTGAGGCCGATCGCCGGTTGAGTGTCAATTGATAGGTAGCAGCCGGGAAAGTTGCTGAAGGTCGATCGCCCTGTTGCAGTATAGAATTACCGGTAACTTGACTGGTGGGCTGTTGCTTAACTCGCACGAAATACTCGCCGGGAGTTAGCGTTAGCGATCGAATTGACTCGGAATTGCTGTTAGTTTGTTCGGAGGATGCGATCGCTTCATCTGCTGCTAAATCTCCATCTCCATTCAAATCCTGCATCACGGCTAAGTCCACATCTGCCGAGTTTTGCCAACCGTTTAAGCTCAAATCTACAGTCGTGGCGCGATCGAGCTCGAGGCGGTAAATATCCTGGCGGTTGGCCTTGCCCAAACTACCTGTCACCTGAGTTTCACCACTTCCCCCGCCTAAATTCTGCGCCCCCACACTCACATTATCGATCGCGCTTGCCAGAGGTACGGTGCGATCGCGAATTTCTGCCGGCTTGACTCCCTCTGCTACAGCCAAAATACGGTTGTTATCCCGCAACCGCAGCACTGTGTCGTTGCCGCTAGCTTCCAGAAGCAGTCGATCGCCCGTCAAGCCATCGGTGAGTGCGATCGCATCTCCTGCCAGCGGGTTAAAATCTAGGATGCGATCGGCACCATCGACTGTGAGGACTGTTGCATCCGGTGCGATCGCAAACACATCTGCTCCCGGCCCGCCCAACAAGCGATCGCGCCCCGTTCCGCCAATCAGAACATCAGCCCCCAATCCGCCCTGCAACTCATCATCGCCCGTACCACCGCGCAGCCAATCGTCACCGCGATCGCCGATTAGCAAGTCATTTCCGCGGCTGCCCGCAAGTTCGTCGCTACCCGCACCGCCGCGAATCGTATCCGCGCCATCTTGCCCAAAAAGTCGATCGGCGCCGCGATTGCCAAAAATGCGATCGGCAACTGGCGAACCTTGAATCGTATCGTTTCCCCCCAAACCGATAACGCCTAACAAGCCGTTAGGGAGTCCGCTAACAGGAATTTGAAAGGCATCGGCTCCGGGAGTTAGGTTTAAGAAATCTACCATAGTAAAATTAATTGATGTTAGACAACAGAGAAGATGATAACAAAAGAGATCGAGGTGGCTGTATGTTGGATATATAAAATATCCAATTTTGCTTCAGTCGATAGTTAATATTCTAAGGTGTCATAGGTTTTTCCGGTAACAGATTATGTTTTGAGTGGATTTTTGGGAAATAAAATAAATTTAGTAAATTAACCGGACTAGGATCGCCGTGCTTGTCCGTGCGTTATGATACAGAACATCACGGAAAAGCAGGGCGATCGGAATTCAATATATACAGGCAATCCTTCAGGAATTCTCCTACAAATGCGATCCAACCTTAGTTTCAGAAACCGGGTTTTTTTGCCAAAACTTCGTCGCAGTCGAAAAATTTGGGGAAAACCCGGTTTCTTTGGTTGGGGTGCGTCGCTTGGTCTAAGAAACCGGGTTTCTCTGAGATTTTTCACATCCTCACCAGATTTTACGCAGAAACCCGGTTTCTGAAGCCTCACGCACCTAGTCGAAGATTTAAGCTGCCGTAGCTGCTGGTAAAGGTTCAATTTCTTCTGGCTTAGCGTGACGGCGTGGGTCATCAAAATCCCAAGCAAACAGCCAATCTGGGTCAGCGTTACCGCATCCGATCGCATATATTTGACTGTGTTTAAAATGCTGGAAAAACTCTGCACATTTTTCATCAGTCATTTGTGATTCTTCCAGTGGCAAGTCGTGAATTAGGGCGTATAGATCGAATTCGTTGCGTTCTGGATTCCATTGATAGCGCAGTTCTGGACTGTAACCGAGTTCGATTAGTTTTGTTAGAGCCTCATCAGGGGTTTGATAGTTGTCTAAGTGAACGCGGTTTAGGGAAACAACTACTTGTACGTGGTGGTATTTGGCGGGTGTTAATTGATATTGGGTCATCGGTTTTTCCTTTTTTTCTCATCACAAGTGTAATAGCTTTTTCCGGTTACATCTTATTATGGGTTAGAGCTGCTTGTCGGAAAATAAAACAATTTTACTGAATTAACCGCGCAAGGATCGCCCTGTTTGTGCGTGCGCTATAATTGAAGGATTCACAGAAAAGCCTGGGAGTCAACCTATGCAAGCAATCCTTTTAAGCCGTGAAGAAGTTGCGAAACGTGCCAAGCAATTGTATGAAAGCACCATCCGCGAAAAGGTAGAAGTGGAAGAGAACATCGGCAAGATGGTAATCATCGACATTGAGACAGGTGATTATGAAGTCGATAAAACTGGATTGCAAGCATCTCGTAACCTCAGCAAGAAGCACCCAAATGCTCGACTCTTTGGTATTCGTATTGGATATAACGTTGCTGTCTCATTTGGTGGTGTCATGGAGCGTGTATACAAGTGATTTCAGGGATTGTGACAAATAGACACGCAACAGTAACGCTGACTTTCTTGCTATCGAATGGCTCAAGCATCCCTATTGAGTTTGTGATAGATACAGGCTTCACTGGGGAATTATGTCTTCCTCTAGAAGCTGTTTTATTGATGGGCTTAACCTTTAGACACGATATTCCCGCAAATTTGGCAGATAATAGTGAAGTCTTGCTACCAATTCACGAAGCGATCGTCCTTTGGGATGGTGAAGAGCGAGAAGTCCTTGTCCTTGCGACAGGAAGGCGACCTTTACTGGGAACTGCCTTGCTGGATGAGCAAGAACTTGTTATTCAGTTTACAGAAGGTGGGTTGGTGACGATCGATGAGTTGTAGCTGTCGTCAAGGTTGCAAGTACGCGCGATCGAAGCTATTAAAATTGCGTAAGTTTACAAGATCGTGTCAGTTTTTCTTGCCGACAGGGCGATCGGAGTAAGATGCCAAAGTTGTGTTAGGAGACGATAAAGCCCACCCACTCTCTAAAAGCCATGACAGCCACCGAAAGACTCTATCAACTGATCCAAACTTTCCCAGAAAGCCAAATCAACGAAGTCCTCCACTTCGCTGAATTTCTCCAGCAAAAACAACTCGCCACTCCTCAACAGGCTATCCCTCCTGGCACCCTCACCGGACTTCGGGGCATCGCCAAACATTCTGGGTCAGCCCCTAGCGATGATGAACTGCAAACAGAATATAGCGACTATCTCACCCAAAAATACCAGTAAGCCATCCCGTGAAAATTCTCATCGATACCAACATCGTCCTGGACTGAATCTTGGAACGGGAACCCTTTGTCGAGAGTGCGATCGCCCTTTTCGAGCAAATTGAACGGGGCAACTTGGAAGGCTATATCGCCGCAACTACCATCACCAATATTTTCTACATCATCCGCAAAACCGAAGGTCGTGAAGTCGCCCTTGCTGCCATTCATCGGCTACTAACTGGACTGAGATTTTGTGCTGTCGATCGCCAAACCGTCGAAACTGCTCTGGGCCTTGGTCTGAAAGACTTTGAAGACAGCATCCAACTCGCCTGCGCGACACTCGATCGACTCGATGCGATCGTCACGCGCGATCGGAAAGACTTCATTGGTAGCAACCTCCCCATTTACTCGCCCACAGAACTCTTAAACCAGCTATAGTAGAAAAATATCTGAAAAATCCCTAACTCCGAGTATAAGGATCGTCAACCTCAAATCTCAAATCGATCGAGGTAATTTACGTAAGTTTACAAGATCGTGTCACTTTTTCTTGCCGACAGGGCGATCGGAGTGGTTTATTTTTTGAGTTAACATCAAAGCAGACAACAAGCTGTTGAGAATGTTCGGAGTTTAAACCGCAGATATGCGGGATAAGCCAACTAAAAATGTAATTGTACCGCAGATGCCGTAAAATTATAAGTTAAACCAATAATTGGTATTCAGCGAAGAATTGTATAAAAGTGCATCTTAATTAATCTTTCAGTCTTGTGTTTTAAGTCGTATGAAAAGTTTGTAAAATGGTATCGCAGAGATATATGGTGTCTATTTTTACGCAAGGTAACTATCATCCATTCATTTTTCGTAATGGTGAGCAGGCAGGGTCTCCTGAACAGCTAGTAAAAATTTGCGAACGAATTCCGCAAGATGGAATTTATTTTTTACTTCGAGAAGACTTTGAAAAATGGCTTAAATATATCAATCAAGATGATTTTGCCCAAATTGCTGTGGCCGCAAGATTGGCTTTCAAGAGTGATAAAGATCGAATCGAGCAATTTATTCGGGACTCATATGTTGTATTTAGTGAGGAAACACCTGCAACAACTCTAGGGACAGATCAGTTTTCTCAAATACAAGAGAGAGCAAAGGACAGAGGATTTTCATTTCTCTTGGTGGGAAGAACAGGTGTTGGAAAATCGAGTACGATTAATTCTTTGATGGGACGAGAGGTTGCACCCGTTGGAGAATTTGAGGCTGAGACAAAAGTTGTCAAAGCATACACTTCGCCTACAAGTGCTACGATTCCGTATGTTGTATATGATACGCCCGGATTGTGTGATGCCGATGGGAGTAATGCAAAATACCTTGAGTTGATTAACTCTAAAATCACTGAACCAATCGACTGTCTTTGGTTTGTAACTTTACTAGACGATAATCGTGTCAGGACTGATGAGATTGATACTATTCGACATACCACGACTGCTTTTGGTAAAGATATCTGGAAAAGAGCAGTGATCATTTTTACGCGAGCTGACAAAGTTGAGCCTGAGAATTTCTCTCGCTACCTTACCGAAAGAACACGCTTACTCCATGAAGAAATCGCAAGGTCGGCTGGGAAAGAGATTGCTTCAACAATTCCATCCGTAGCCGTGAGCAATAAGTTGCCTAGGACTCCCGATGGTAAGCTGTGGCTTGGTCGCTTATTCGTTAAGACATTTGTTCGGATATCAGAGGAGGGATTAGATGGTTTTTTATTTGAAATAACTAATTGGAGAGGCTTGAAGATTGATGAATCTAGGTCTAAAACAACCTCGCCTGAGGAAGATTCACAACCACGTCAGGATAAGCAGCCACGTCAGGATAACTATATTCATAGTAGTGTCCATGTACATCTCAGTGAATCTAATTCAAAAACTGCACATCGAGAACTTCCGGAAGATTTTAGTGAAGCGCGCCCTCCTGCCATCGAAGTAACTCAAGACGATATTGACGATACACCTGAGTTTGTACCTCGTGCAAAAAGTTGGTTTAGCAAAGTTGCTGAAGGCGCGGCAAAAGGGGCTGAGATTGGTGAAAAAGTTGGTTTGGCAGTTGGTACTGTTGTAGACCGATTAACGGGCAGCAATTTAGGTAAGGAAGTTGCTGCATCAGTGGGCTTCGTTGCTGGTGGAATAGTGGGTACAGCTATTGGTGCTCTAAGGGGATTGTTTGGCCGTTAACATTGCTATCTAAAATTGAACAGCTCAAATGTGAGTATTTGAATATCCAGTGATAATGAGCAATGCACCATACCCTCGATCGCGACAATAGCTAACCCGGATTTGATATTACCAACCGCAAAAACTGCAAAAAACCCGATTTCTTTAAGAAATCGGGTTTTTATCTATTCGATCGCCCTCAAGCAAATCTACAATTACTTCACGCTAGAAATGCTAGTCAAACTGCTATTCGTTAGCGGGTTAATTGGACTTGCAGCCGGAGTAATTAAAAGGCTGTTGTCCTTAGCAGCATTCGCAGTTGGGATAATTGAACTACTAACACTCGCCGCTTTCAAAGGCAGAATTGGCTGAGTTTGAGCGCTGGTGAGAGAACTCAACAAGCTCTTTGTGTCATAGATGAGGATGTCATCGTCCATGCCACTAAAACTGTTCATGGTTGGAATTGAACCACTATTCAGCAAGATGTCATTGGTGGTGGTTTTGGCAGAAGTTGCTGTTGCAGTAACTGGATTACTACCTGTTGTTAATGGTTGCAGAATCATACTTGCTGCTGCGGTAGTCGTGGTAGTTGACAGACTAATTGGTGCAGTTGCACTAGCTGAATTAGTACCTGTTGTCAATGGCAGGCTGAGACTTGCTGCTGCGGTAGTCGTGGCAGTTGACAGACTAATCGGTGCAGTAGTTGTGCTGTTTGGCAGACTAATTGATGCAGGAATAGCGCTGGACAAGCTAGCGCTAGAACCGCTTCCAAAGGATGCTAAAGTATCATCGCCATCAACTGGTTGACCAGTCAAAATGTCAATACTCAATGGTGTATTGAAAGCTGCCGGAAGCGCACCTCCGGGAGTGATGGAGACAAAGCGAGAACTGTCAACTGTTTTGGCTTGAGTATCTTTCAACCAAGCTAAATGTTCGCCGGTGCCTGCGATGCTAATCAAAGCATCGTTAGTATAATTCTCGCCACCTTGAACTATTTGCAATTGGTCAAAAGTGAGGTCTTGTGAGAGTCCGAGGTAATCCCGATCGCCCTGGAAGTAGAATACATGATCCAGTCCCGAACTTGGTGCTAGTACAAATATGTCGGAACTACTGCCTCCAATCAGCGAATCTTGACCGTTTCCGCCCTTGAGCACGTTGTTTCCTTCGCCGCCGTAAACGCTGTCATCGCCGTCGTTGCCATTAAGGCTATCGTTGCCGCTGCCACCATTTAAGAAGTCGTTGCCATTACCGCCATCGAGGGTGTCATCGCTGCTGCCGCCGTCGAGACTGTCATCGCCTTCGTTGCCCAACAGGTTGTCACTTCCGGCTTCCCCGGTTAGCAAGTCGTTGCCGCAACCGCCGTCGAGAGTGTCCTTACCAGCGCCTCCCAGCATCGTGTCGTCGTCGCATTCGCCGAACATCAAGTCGTCGCCGTTGCCTCCGCCCATGAAGTCGTTGCCCATGCCACCTGTGAGGGTGTCGTCGCCGGAGTCGCCTGTGAGGGTGTCGTCGCCGGAGTCGCCGACAACCAAGTCGTTACTCGCACCGCCGTCCATCAAGTCGGTTTCGTCGCCACCGTAGAGGGTGTCTTCTCCGACTTCGCCCAAAATCGTGTCTTGCCCTTGACTGCCAAATATCAAGTCGTTGCCGGCACCTCCGAACAGTTTGTCGTCATCGATGCTGCCGTCAATTCTGTCGTTGCCCGCGCCTCCTAATAATTGGTCGTTGCCCGTACCGCCGAACAGTTCGTCGTTGCCAGCGCCACCGTCGATGGTGTCGTAGCCGGAACCGCCGTCGATTTTGTCTTGGCCTGCTTCTCCAAAAATTAGGTCATCGTCTTCGTTACCCCAAATGTTGTCGTTGCCAGCGCCGCCGTAAATCGAGTCGTTGCCTGCTTGCGCCCAAATGTTGTCGCTGCCGTCGTTGCCGTAAATCGAGTCGCCGCCGGAACCACCGTCGATGTTGTCGTCTCCAACTTGTCCGAGGAGGGTGTCGGCTGCATCTCCGCCGTGGATTTGGTCGTTGCCGCGGCCGCCGTCGATCAAATCTCGGTCTTCGCGGCCGTAGAGTTCGTCGTCGCCGTCGTTGCCGAATACGCGGTCATTTCCGGTACCTGCATCGAGGAAGTCGTTGTCATCGTTGCCTTCGAGGCTGTCGTTGCCGGATTGACCGAAAATGCGATCGACCCCTTCACCGCCTGCTAAGGTATCGTTGTTCGCACCGCCGTCGATGTAGTCGTCGCCGCTGTTGCCGTCGGCGAAGTCGTTGCCGTCGTTTCCGAAAATTCGATCGCGCCCAGCACCTCCAGTCATGCTATCGTCGTCTGCACCGCCTTCTAAGTAGTCGTCGCCATTGTTACCAGAGAGGGTATCTTTGCCGATTTGACCGAAAAGTCGATCGCCTCCTTCGCCACCATTGAGGCTGTCATTGCCCGATTCGCCCCACAGTTGGTCGTCTCCGCTTTGTCCCAACAGCGTATCGTCGTTATCGCCGCCCCACAGTCGATCGTCATCGTCATTGCCTTCTAAGAAGTCGTTGCCTTGGCGCCCGTATAATTTGTCACTGCCATCATTGCCGGAGAGAGTGTCGTTTTCGGTGCCGCCGTCCACGAAATCGTCTTCTGTTCCGCCCGCTAGCTTATCGTTGCCCGCTTCTCCCCAAAGGGTGTCGCTATCTTCGCCGCCGTCGAGTTGGTCGTTGCCGCTACCGCCGAACAGGGTATCACTGCCGGATTCTCCCAGCAATTTGTCCGCGTCGTCTCCTCCCCAAAGAGTGTCGCTATCATCGCCGCCGAACAGGGTGTCGAGGCCGGATTGACCGTAAATTCGATCGCGCCCTTCGTTCCCCTGAAGCAAATCATTGCCGGAACCGCCATCAACCATGTCATCGCCGCTGTTGCCGATAACGGTGTCGTTGCCGACTTGTCCGAACAAACTGTCGTTATTTTCGCCGCCGTCCAGGATGTCGTTACCGTCGCCGCCTTCCAGGGTATCGTTTTCAGTACCGCCGTCGAGAGAGTCGTTGCCGAGTTCGCCAAAAAGTCGGTCTGTTCCTGAGTTGCCTTCCAGGATGTCATCGCCACCGAAGCCGTAGAGAGTGTCGCTGTCAGCTTGACCGAACAGGGTATCGTTGCCTTCGCCTGCTAACAGCGAGTCGTCGCCGGCACCGCCTTGCAATAAGTCGTTGCCAGCTTGACCGAACAGGGTGTCTTTGCCGTCGCCGCCGTAGAGGTTGTCGTTGCCTTCTGCTGCATCGAGGAAGTCGTTGCCAGATTCCCCAAATAGGTTGTCGTCACCTGCTTTGGCTAATAAAGTGTCATCGTCTTGGCCTCCCCACAGTATGTCGTTGCCACTTCCTGCGTCGAGGAAGTCTTTGCCGCGATCGCCGTAAAGGGAATCGTTACCATCTGCTGCATAGAGGATGTCGTTGCCAGATTCTCCAAACAAGTTGTCATCGCCAGCTTGGGCTAATAAAGTGTCGTCATCTTGACCGCCCCAAAGTATGTCGTTGCCACTTCCGGCGTCCAGAAAGTCTTTGCCGCGATCGCCGTAGAGACTGTCATTGCCTTCTGCTGCATAGAGGATGTCGTTGCCGCCTTCGCCAAACAAGTTGTCATCGCCAGCTTTGGCTAATAAAGTGTCCTCGCCTTCACCTCCCCAAAGTTGGTCGTTGCCAATTCCAGCATCGAGGAAGTCTTTGCCATCGCCACCGTAGAGGTTGTCGTTGCCTTCTGCTGCATCGAGGATGTCGTTGCCGCCTTCGCCGTAGAGGTTGTCGTCGCCTGCTTTGGCTAATAAAGTGTCCTCGCCTTCGCCTCCCCAAAGTCGATCGTTGCCGATTCCAGCATCGAGGAAGTCTTTGCCGTCGCCACCGTAGAGGTTGTCATTGCCTTCTGCTGCATCGAGGATGTCGTTGCCACCTTCGCCGTAGAGGTTGTCATCGCCTGCTTTGGCTAATAAAGTGTCATCGCCTTCACCTCCCCAAAGTCGATCGTTGCCAATGCCAGCATCGAGGATGTCTTTGCCGTCGCCGCCGTAGAGGTTGTCGTTGCCTTCGGCTGCATCGAGGGTGTCGTCGCCGGCTTCCCCGTAGAGGTTGTCGTCGCCTTCTTTGCCGAGGAGGATGTCGGCATCGTCGCCACCGTAAAGTTGGTCGTTGCCGAGGCCTGCATTCAGGGTGTCTTTGCCCGTACCGCCGTAGAGATAGTCGTTGCCTGTTCCGGCGTCTAGGGTGTCGTCGCCTGCATCACCTCTGAGAGTGTCGTTGCCCGCTTCGCCGATGAGAGTGTCTTTTTCGTCGCCGCCGGAGAGTTCGTCGTCGCCGGTGCCGCCATAGATTAGGTCGGTGTCTCCTTCTCCGTAGAGTTTGTCGTTTTCGCCTTCGCCGTAGATGGTGTCTTTGTCTGCGCCACCGTATACAAAATCGTCGCCAGCGCCACCGTAGAGTAGGTCTTTGCCTGTTTCGCCAAAAATCGTGTCGTTGCCTCTTCCAGCGTCTCCAGCAACGGTATCGTCATCGCTACCGGCGTAAATTAAGTCGTCGGCGTCGCCACCTCGGATGTAGTCTCGACCGGCTTCACCGTAAAGGGTGTCTCGGTCTTGATTGCCGTAGATGCTGTCGCCGCCGTCGCCGCCGTAGATTAAGTCGTTGCCGAATTCGCCGTAGAGTTTGTCGTCGCCTCCGAGTCCGTAAATGCGATCGTTCCCAGCATCGCCAGTGATAACGTTAACGCTATCGTCGCCGGTAATATTATCGTCCTGCCGAGAACCGGCAACGTTTTCAATGCCAGTAATCTTGTCTTGGTCTCCCCAACCGTCCGTAGCATCGCCTGTTTTTAAGTTGACAGTAACGCCGTTCGGGTCGCGGCGGTAGCTGAGAATATCGATGCCTTCTCCGCCGTAAAATGAGTCATTGCCGGCATTGCCAATTAATAAATCGTTGCCTTCTAATGCCCAAATTCGGTTATCTTTTTCGTTGCCAATTAAGATGTCTTCAAAGCGAGTACCGATGATGTCTTCTAAGTTTCTCAAAGCATCGGTATTGCCAAAACCATCTTTACCAGTACCAGCCGCAATTTCAAAATCCCGTTCGAGTTCGGTGTAATATTCGCTGGGATTGACATCAGTAACGAATTCTTTGAAACGTTGTTTGGTGTTCGTTTCGTAGTCGCTACTTTCGTCAATATTAACGATAACGCCCTTGGGAGAATTGATGTAATTAACGAGATCGACTCCTTCACCGCCGTCAATCAAATCGTCGCCGATTTCTCCGATTAACGAGTCATTGCCAGTACCGCCAAATAATTCGTCGTTGCCGGCGTTGCCGTTGAGAGTATCGTCGCCGGCTTGGCCTAAAAGTACGTCGTCATCGGCGCCGCCAAACAAGGTATCTTTGCCGTCGCCACCATCGATGTAATCTTGGCCTTGACTGCCGAAAAGATTGTCATCGCCAGCTTGTCCGTAAATATCATCGTCGTCAGTTCCCCCATCAATAATGTCTTGGCCGTCGCCGCCTTCTAGCCAGTCATTGTTTTCGTTGCCTTGGATGACATCGTTGCCGCCTTGTCCGTAAATTCTGTCATCTCCGGTATTGCCGACAAGGGAGTCTTGGCCGCTGCCGCCATCGATGAAATCGTCATCGGCGTTACCTTCTATGGTGTCGCTGCCATCTTGTCCGTAGAGGATATCGTTGCCTTCGTTGCCTTGGATGAAGTCGCGGCCGCTGCCACCTTCGGCGTAGTCTTCGCCGGTGTTTCCTTGGATGATGTCGTTGCCGGATTGGCCGTAGAGTTTGTCATCGCCGGTGCCTCCGATGAGGGTATCGTTGTCGCTACCACCGTCGATGATGTCATCGCCATCTTCACCGAAAAGTTGGTCGTTGCCAGCGTTGCCGTAGAGTAAGTCGGCATTTAATCCACCGTAAAGTTTGTCTTGGTCATCGCCACCATATAAAGTGTCGTTTCCGGCTTCTCCTTGTAGCAAGTCATCGCCTTTTTCGCCTCGTAAATCGTCATTTCCAGTGCCACCATTGAGGGTATCTTTGCCAGTTCCACCGTAAAGAGAATCGTTATTTTCTTCTCCTTTTAAATCATCGTCTCCTTCTTCGCCGTAGAGTTTGTCTTCACCTTGACCGCCGTACAAGGAATCATTTTCGGTGCCGCCGTAGAGAGTGTCGTTGCCCTTTTCTCCTCGGAGATCATCAGCGCCTTGTTCGCCCCGAAGTTCGTCATTGTCATCGCCGCCGTATAGGAAGTCATTATCTCGACCGCCGTAGAGAGTATCGTTGCCCTTTTCTCCTCTTAAATCGTCGCGGCCTTCATCACCTCGGAGGTCATCATTATCATCGCCTCCGTAAGCTGTGTCATTACCCGTACCACCATAGAATTTATCGTCTCCTTTTTGTCCCCAAAAAAGATCGTTTCCACCTTGGCCGTAAAAGATATCGCTGTAGTCACCGCCAGTCATTGTGTCATTGAAATTTGAGCCGCTGATGATTTCGATATTTCCCAGAGTGTCTACAGTTTTCTGGCCTTTGACAACAAAGCCATCTTCAACTTTGTAAACATCGGAACCAGCAACTTTATCAGCCCAAACTTTAATGCCAATTGGGCTGCCGGAGTAACTAGCAGTATCAGTTCCTCCTCCACCATCTAAAAAGTCGAAGCCAGAGTCACCACTTAATTTATCACTGCCATTTCCACCTTGCAAGACATCGTTGCGTAAGCCTCCTTGAATGTCGCCATCTCCTTTAATCCAGTCATCATGTTCTGTTCCGGGACGCATTGATATATTTTTACTAGGGAAATAGTACCCTTTGGGATGCAAGTCATAGAAGAACTCTTTGAGACTCTCTTTAATATCATCCCGTTGTACATAATTATTGAAGTCATGTTGACCCATGTTACCTTGAACAATTCCTTGTAACATCTGGAATAGTTTTGAAGTTTTAGTAAACAAGTCGTCTGAATTAAATTGCAATTTTGTCACTGGATCTAACGGATTGGCAATATTTTTCCCGTAAAAGCTAACAACTTTTTTGGATTGAAAGTAACTTGTTGGAGATCCAAAAGCTAAGGTTCTGACGCGAGATGGATCTATCTTTGTTCCCATCTCTATTAAACCATCTTCAAGAAAAAAGTTCCCTTGAGAGTAACCCATCAAAATCAAAGAGTTATTAGAATCTGGTAGGGTCAGTAAGTTACTGGCTGTATTTGTCCATTTACCATTTAAAGCTTGACTTTTATCGGGACTCTGATACCAGTATTGAGCTAATGACTCTTTAAAATCATCGGGTAAAGTTGCAATTAAAGTATCATAAGCAGTATCCCAAGGTTGCGGAAGAAAATTAGTAAGAAACAAGACTGCTTGACTTAATAGTTCACCACTAGCCAAAGCCTGAACAGGATTGTCAAAAAACATTTTGACCATTTCAAGAGTATCTGAAACAATGCCGAGATTTCCTTCAGGCTTTCCAGTGACAATACTTTCAAACAAATCTTGAAAAACATTATTTATCATACCTTTTAATTTAGGGTTTGATAAATCTTGGAAATACTTAAACATTGAAGTGATTGAAATGTTTTTTGAGATCTTTTCTAGAAAAAATGGTGTGGCTGCTTCAAGTATCCCGTCAATAACTTTCTTGACGACAGTTGTAACAAGGTCGCCAGTATAATCTGATTCATTGTAATAAGGTGTGTACAGAAGTGAACCTTTATGACCTCCAGTAATAGTTTCATTTCCTTTTAAGTTAAAAAGATTGTCAAGCTGATTTTTTTGAGTATCAAAAGCGTCCGGAGGTGTGAACATTCCGTTGATATAAACAACTTGACTTTTTCCGCCTTCTTTAACCAGTTGATCGTAAACTTTATCGAATTCAAAGTTAGGAGTAGCCATGATATTTATCCTCGTGTGGTAGATACAATGTGTTCTGAAAATTGACAAAGCGACTCTATCGACAAGCCCGATCGCACTTATGCACTTATGCACTCTCGAACTGTCGTAGATCCGTCATTTACCCAAACTGAAGCCTCGCGAAATGCGATGTGCGATCGGGAAGTTGCGGGCGATCGCACTTTTGAATAAATCTCAACAAGTGCGATCGAACCTCGTAATTTCCCTTACATTTACTTATCAGGGTGAGCTCGGTGTTTTTATGCAAAACTCTCAAGTTTTTTTTGAAAGTTTCGCAAACACTGCGTGTAAGTACGGAACAACGGGTGTTTTGGGGGTTTGAGGTTTGGCCTCATTGCCTTTTTGTTCTTCCTGTATATTTATCAGGGTGAACTCAGTGGTTTTATGCAAAACTCTCAACTTTTTTTTGAAAGTTTTGCGAAAACGGCGTGGAAGTACGGAACAACGGGTGTTTTCGGGGTTTGAGGTTTGGCCTCATTGCCTTTTTGTTGTTCCTGTATATCTATCAGGGTGAGCTCGGTGTTTTTATGCAAAACTCTCAAGTTTTTTTTGTAAAGTTCTGTAAATACTGGTGAAAGTACGGAATAATCGGTGTTGTAGGGATTTAAGGGCGATCGAACTTAGGCCCAGAAACCGGGTTTTTTTGCAGAAACTTCGTCGCAGTCGCAAAATCCCGTAAAAACCCGGTTTCTTTGGCGATAGTGGGTAAATCCGACGCAGGCCCAGAAACCGGGTTTCTCTGATATTTTTCGCATCCCCACCAGATTTGACGCAGAAACCCGGTTTCTCAATTCTGAGGCGCATCAAGGGCGATCGAACTCAGGCCCAGAAACCGGGTTTTTTGGCAGAAACTTCGTCGCAGTCGCAAAATTCCTTAAAAACCCGGTTTCTTTGGCGATAGTGGGTAAATCCTGACGCGCCCAGGCCCAGAAACCGGGTTTCTCTAATATTTTTTGCATCCCCACCAGATTTGACGCAGAAACCCGGTTTCTAAATCTTCACTTGTTTTACGGAGGAAATGGAGCTGATTTAGGATGAGTCCCCGCGTAGTAAACAAGCACTTTGCGTTTGTCTTCATCCGGCACATAAAATACTCGGTCTGAACCTGTTACTTCATACTCCCATGCACCTTTGTAGAGTTTACCTTTTAATGGAAAAACTCTCTTTGGTTTTCTCGTCATCGGCGCAGTACATAAATCTTGATAGCATCGGCGAGTATTCTCAGGGGCGCGTAACATTAAGGCTTCCCAATCTCGGTTTACCCGTCGGTTTTTCGCTACTACTAACCAAGGCAATGCAGCTATTTGTGCGATCGATTCTGTTTCGCTTCCTTTGGCAGATTGCTTTGTTCGCGGTGATGTCAGCGGTTCTTCAGGAGGTTCTACCAACTCTGACAGCACAGGCGCTATTGTAGCAATTTCCGCTTCGGCTTCAAGAGTTGCGGGTGATGGTGTCGGCTGTTCTTCAGGAGACATCGGGCTTTTTGAATCCTCTGGAATGGGTGCAGAATGCGTCATACAGTAGCAGATTCGGTAGTGTTTTCTGCGATCGGTTGAGTCAGTAACACCTCATCAATTTCATCGCTAAAAGCTGTTGCAAGTTCAGGGCTAGAAATTGCGATCGCACTTTGATGCCATTCATAAATCGTTGCCTCAATCCGATCCCAAGCCGCAGGTTCTGACTCCACTAAACGGTAATCTTTCTCTATTTCTGCGATTAATTCGCTGAGTTCTTCTTCGTCAAATACTTTCAGCCACCCATAGAGATTTTCTAAACCAATTTCTTCTCCCAAACGCAACCGATAAGCAGCGGCTGTTATCTCAAAGACTCTCACGGAGAAGGCGGCGGCTTTTACCAACAGCGCCATCTCATCGCGACGCAGCAACGCAAAATGCTGATCGTTGCGAGTGATGGTGACAGGCTGCGTCATCGCTAAATCCAGAATTCGACCCGACGATCGGTTCAATTCAGTGGCGGTAATTAATTCATCGCCGTACACCAGGCGGGAAGATTCACTCAGCATAGTTTTTGCGTCTCTATAGCGATCGGAAGCTTTTCAATGTATCTACCTATAATTATACGTATTTAATAAAATCTTCCGCGTTTTAACAAAAATTCACATCTAATTTAACAGCCAAATCGACCGCACAGCAAGACTTTCAACCATCTTCCGAAAAAAACTTTCAGGATTTCGCATAAAACTACCCAACTCACCCTGATAAGTAAGTGTAGGAACAAAGTTGCGGCCGCACTTCACTATGAACGATCGATCCCACCCCTCCGAGGGGGAAGACCACTCATCCGACGACTCCGATCCTGTTGGGGGCTCAGGAAAATCTCAAAATTGCGATCGCAAACTTCTCTATCAAGAGTTAGACAGCCTTGTCACCCTCATTAGGGAGGAGGCCTCGAATTCTTGGAAGCTAAAACGTTTGTTGAATCAGCTTGTGACTAAAATGAAAAACTCCGGTCTGATCTGGAAAGACAAGGTACCTTACTATGAAGATGCTTTGCAAGAACAGTGGGAGTTTTTCTATAGCAATTTGTGCGAATCCCGCACCGGCACTCAGTACGATCGCGATCGGGGTAATGTCATAACTTGGTTCAATTATTATTTGAAGCGACGGTTGCAAAATTGGGCTGTCAGGGTCGATCGAGAAAATAGCAGGAGAGACGATCGAGAACTTGTTTTAGAAGACGGAACTGCGATCGCTCGAATAGAGACTTTACCTGCGGAGGATGACAGTCATACAGTCGAATGTATTCAATTATTTGAACACGTCAAAAATTGGATCGAAACTAATCCTGATGGGATATTAAACGAGTACATTCGAGGGCGGAAAGATCTGACTTGTCAAGTTATCTTGAGAAGCAGGGTATCTGGTAAAGATTTTACCACAATAGCAACGGAGTTTGGCTGTGCTTATCCTACAATATATAGCTTTTACCGAAAGAAATGTCGGCTTCATTTGCAACAATTTCGAGAAGACAGTGGCTATTAATCATACAAGGAGTTAAAATCGGGAAATGAAGAACAATACTACTACAACCGAATCATTGCCAATGCCAATTACCCAAAAGGCAATTGCTCTAGCATGGCAATTTGCTTGCGAACACCAATACCCGCAAAAAGTAGAACAGATTTATCTGAATACTTTGGCTGTGTTGGTAGTTGCCGATTATTTAAAAATATTAGATATTGAAACTGATTTAACTCAATGCGATAGCTGGAATCCAGTAGTTCGCCTGTTTGAGAATGTGGCAGATTTATATATTAAAGGGTTGGGTAAAATTGAGTGCCGTCCAATTAAGGCCGAACACAAACAGGGAGAAAATGGCAATGAAAATTCCGCGACAAATTTACCTGAAATCTGTCGCGTCCCTCCCGAAGCTAGGGAGGAACGGCTTGGTTATATTGTAGTAGAAATTGATGAAGATGAAAAGGAAGCAAGATTGCTGGGATTTTCTCCGACGGCGGATTCAGGTGAATTAGTATTGAGAGATTTACATCCTCTGGATGACTTCTTGCTTCACCTTGAAACAATCTATGAATCTAAAGTGGATCTGCGTCAGTGGTTGGAGAATATATTTACATCGGATTGGGAGTCTGTTGAATCGATATTCGATCCGCAGCCCGAGACTGAACCGACTGAGATTGAAAATCCGGTCAAATCTAATTTACGCAAGTGGTTAAAGAATGTTGCAGAAACGAACTGGCATAAATTTGAGGAAGGCAAACAAAATTTAGAAAGTCGAATTTTTCGTGATGAAAACCCAGCTTTTGTATTCCGAAGTGGTGGAAATGCCCGATCGCAAAATACTTCACGCGGACATCAAAGCAGTATCGATATGTTTCCCGAAGCGGATATCGTGCGGGCAAAGTTGATTGATTTGGGAATGCGTTTGGGTAGGACAACTGTTGCGTTGTTGGTGGGGATTGCCGAAGATAGCGATCGCACTGTCAGAGTTCACGTTCAGTTGCATCCGGCGATCGGCGATCGTTACTTGCCAAACAATATTAAATTGTCCTTAATCTCTGATATAGGAGAAAATTTACATGAAGTAAAATCAACTGTTCAGAATAAGTGCATTTTGCTCAACGATTTTTACGTAGACCCAGAAGAAAGCTTTACTATTCGAGTAGCTTTAGATGATTTTACCATAACGGAAAATTTTGTGGTATGATATTTTGATTAACTGCAATGACATCCAATTTATGAGCAGTACAGTCATATTGGCTTTGGGATCGGGGGATTTTCAAAAAGGCTTTTCTTGCGTGACAGCGGAGTTGAAAAAACAAGGAGAAACTGTCGCTCAATATTTAGGAAGCTTGCTGCCAGCACCTGAGGTTGACGAGTTGCACAAAAGGTGGAAAGTTAGTTGTCGCGCCACCCAACATCACAGAAGCAGTTCTCGAATCAAAATCAAGCCTGCGGGCAAAACAAATATCTCTGAAGACAAGCCTAATATTATCTATGAAGGTTTGAAAAAAGAGATGAATAATTGGTTGAGTGCTGATGAGTTTTACAGAAAAATAGAGGTAAAACTCAGAACAGAAATTAGCAACCGAGACGAATTAGTTGAAATATTTTTAGAATGCAATAACTCTGAGATTTGGCAGTTGCCTTGGGATGTGTGGCAATTTCGCGAAGACTACAATAACTGTGAAATTATCGGCAGTTCCCCTGAATATGCAAAAATTCCCCAAGAGGCAATGATAGCGGGAATACCTCTAAGTTCGCGAGGCAGAATTTTGTGTGTGTTAGGCAACAGCCAGGGAATTGATGTCAGCAAAGATACAACGGAAATCACCAAATATCTGGGCGATAGCTGCGACTTACAATTTCTTCAAGAACCAAATTCTCAAGAGTTACGCAACCAGTTATTTGATGAAAAAGGCTGGCAAGTTTTATTTTATGCGGGGCACAGCGATAGCGATCTCAATGGTGCCAACGGATTGCTATATATAAATCAACAAGTTGCAGACAATACTGTCACCGTACAAGACTTTAAAGAAGGTCTAAAACGAGCTATTGTCAAAGGATTGGAATTACTAATTTTCAATTCTTGTTCGAGCATGGGTATAGCAGCAGATTTAGTCACAGAAGGTATTTCTTTGCCATCAGTGATTGTGATGCGGGCGCCAATCCCGGATTTTATTGCCCAGGAATTTGTGAAGTCTTTGTTTAGATATTTAGCCCTCAAAGAACCTTTGTTTTTAGCAGTACGAAAAGCTAAGAATGATTTACTGCGCTACGAACATCAATTTCCCGGTGCGAGTGGCATACCAATGCTTTGCCAGCATCCAACTTTTGAGGGATTAAAATTATTAGAATTAAAGTGCGATCGCCCTTTCGCTGCACCGACAGATGATGCAGCCCCGGCGAAGCGAAGCTATCCCGTAGGGAATCGCCCAAACCACCCGCAATTTACGATTCCAACTAAATTTATGCAGCGTACCAGCATCAGTTTAGCTGGTTTGGCGATCGGCTATCCACTCATCGGCCCGCATCTGGCATCTGCGATCAACACATTTGGGATGCAAAACCACCGCCACAATCAATTTTTAATCGCGAAAGCTTCATACAGTCTAGCTGCATCAATCAATCCTACTAACGGCGAGTCTTCCTATAACTTATCCGAACTTTGTAGAGAATTAAGCGATCGCAAATGCGAGCGAGAATCAATGCAAAATGCAGTCTGGCGGGGACTTCCAGAAGCTCACGCTCAAATATCCAAATCCTTCTTGCTGGAAAATAAACCTGAAGAGGTTTTAAAGGCGATCGCACTTTGCCTTCAAACTGCTAAACACGATGGAGTGAAATCAGCTTGTTTCAAGAATCGCGGCTGGCTGCGCTTCAACCAAAACCGATACGACGCAGCGGAAACCGACTTAAGAAAAGCAATATCTCTCAGCAATAAGACTCCAGAAGCTCAATGCCTTTTAGCGCAGGTACTGGAAGCTAAAGGAAAACCACAAGAAGCACTCACGCATTGGCAACAAACACTGAAATCTGCCAATTCCAGCATACCAGAACAAGATGAATGTATCCAAATGGCAAAGGAACGTTTACCAATAATAGGAAAAAGTCAATGAAAAAACAGACGACTGTTGTTATGGGTGCAAGCGCGATCGCATTTACGTTAATTGCGATCGATATTTTGCCTTATCCCCACTTCGGAATTGACGCCAATTTATCCAAAATATCCGCCAACAATCCGATAATTTCCCCAGCAATCGCAGCAACGACAAGAATACCCAACGGACAAATCCTGAATATTATCGGCGAAGTGCAGCTACAGCGTCAAGATGGCAGAAATATTAGCCCCAGTGCCGGTACGCCGATTTATCCGGGTGACAAACTGCAAACTTCACAAAACGGACAAATTACGATTCAATGTGCAGATTTAGGAATTAAGTCAATCAAAGCGGGTGAAAATCAATTAAATACCTGTTTGTTGGCTAGCGAAAAGTCGAAGGATGAGTGCAATAAAAATTTAATTCACTGTCCCGATCGCGGCGACGATCAAATTGTTTGGAACAAGGCGCCAATTCCTTATATAATTAGTCCGAGGCGGACGAAATTGTTAGGAAATAAACCAATTTTGCGCTGGAATCCGGTGGCGGGTGCGACTAGCTACAAGTTAAGTATTCTCGAAAATAAAGCGAAGTTAAATTGGGAAATGACGGTTAACGGTACTGAGGCGGTGTATCCGGGGGAACCGGCGCTGAAACCGGGTTTTAAGTACAGATTGATTGTGGAGGCGAATACGGGGGTTTCTTCGGAAAGTCCTCTCGGGGAGGGGGATACAGAGTTTCGCTTGCTGGATGAGAAGGAGGTTGAAGGGGTTAAAGAGGCTGTACGGACGATCGAGCAACAAGTACCAAATGCAGCGAGTCAGAAATTGGCTATCGCACAAGTTTATCGTAGCGCCAACTTGACTGCCGAAGCAATAGAAATCCTAGAAAGCTTACCAGCAGAGGGACTTGAGACGGCGCCCATCTACCGCACGTTGGGAGAAATGTATCAAGGGCGATCGCAACTGATGCCGCAGGCTAAATTCTACTATTTAAAGGCGATTAGTAGAGCCAAACCGGACGATATCGAAGAGCTAACCGACGCGCGTTACGGTTTGGGAGAAGTCCATTCATCTATGAGGGAGAATCTGGAAGCAATGCAGTATTTGAAGTTGGCAAAAGATGGATATCAAACTTTGGGAGATGTGCAGATGGTAGAAAAAATAGGGAAGCAGTTGCAAGATGTGCAAAGGAGGGAAGAGAGGAAATAGTAAAGCGCTGTGACGTTAATTCCGCCAGGGGTTTAAACCCCTGCCTCAAAGCGAAAGTCCTCTGAAGAGGACTGAATGGTTCATCATTATGGCACAACTTTCATACTCAATAAAGATATATAGTTTCGCCTCAGCGCCCAAGCGCAATTACATACCGAAAACCCTGTTTTTCTACAGTCCTCTTTAGAGGACTTTCGCTATAAGCCAGGGGTTTAAACCCCTGGCGGACTATCGGATGGTGCAAAATATCATCTACTAACAAAAACTATGAAATTACCCGATAAAAACAATCTATTTTTCCTAACATTCCTCTCCTTCAGCACCTTAGCAACTTGGGAAACAGGACTTTTCACCCAATCTCAAACAGCCACAGCCCAAATCACCCCCGCCACCGACGGAACCAATACTCAAATCACCCCAAATGGCAATCAATTCAACATTCAAGGTGGTCAACAATCCAGCGACGGCACAAATCTATTTCACAGTTTCCAACAATTTGGTTTAACTCAAGGACAAACCGCTAACTTTATCTCAAATCCCAGTATCCGCAATATTTTAGGGCGCGTTGTCGGTGGCGATGCTTCGATAATTAACGGCTTGATTCAAATTACGGGCGGCAATGCCAATTTATTTTTAATGAATCCGGCGGGGATTGTTTTAGGTGCAAATTCCAGCTTAAATATTCCCGGTTCTTTCACCGCGACTACTGCTACAGGAATTGGTTTCGGCAATAACTGGTTTAATGCTGTTGGTACGAATAATTATGCACAATTAGTCGGAAGCCCGAACACATTTGCTTTTACAAATTTACAGCCGGGAGCAATTATCAATTTAGGCAGTTTGGCTGTGAAACAGGGGCAGAATTTAACTTTGTTGGGCGGGACAATAGTAAGTACGGGACAACTTTATGCACCGGGAGGAAATATTACTATTGCTGCGGTTCCGGGTGAGAATTTAGTCAGAATTAGCCAACCGGGAAATTTATTGAGTTTGGAGATTCAGCCGCAATCTGCTGCGGGAAGTTTGTCTCAAAATTTGGTATTGCCAGTTGCATCTTTGCCAGAATTATTAACTCGTCCAGGAGTCAGCGTAACGGGGATAAATGTTAATGCTCAAGGGCAAGTAGTATTAACTGCTTCTGGTACTCAATTAAAAAATGGGGATGCTTTTTTAAACGGAACTATTAGTACCTTATCTACAACTGATAAAATCAATAGTGGCTCCGTGCTTCTACAGGCTCTCGGTAATATTATTACAACAGATATTAATACTAAATGGTTCGGCGCATTAGGCAGGGGAAATTCTGGCAATATCACTATTACTAGCATGGCAGGAGGCATAAACACTACTGCTGGCACTTTATCTAGTTATTCGTATAATGGCAATGCTGGTAATATAACACTCAATGCCCAACAAAATATTGTCACTGCCAGTTTAGAATCAGCACTCGATCAATATGTAACTGGTTATGTCAAAACAGGAAACTCTGGTAATATTTCGATTACTAGCACGGGAGGTTCCATCGATACCAGTGCTGGAGGTTTAGACAGTAGAGCAAATAATGGTAATGCCGGTTCCGTTACGCTACAAGCTAAGAATAATATTACTACTGCTGAGATAATAACTCTTCTTTTGGGCGGAACAAGTGGTAATAGTGGCAATATTTTGATCGTAAGTACAGAAGGAAGCATAAATCTTAATGGCGGTAGATTATATAATAGAAATTCTCAACTAGATAATCTTGCTTACAAATTAGATACAGGAATTACATTCGGACAAGGAGGCTCTATTTATCTGGAAGCAAAAAATGATATTACAACTGGTATAATCTATACTAGAGTTGCTAATAATGGAGTTGGAGTAAGTGGTAATATTTCTATTTTAAGTAGAGCAGGAAATATCAATGTCAGCGGTGCACAAGTGTCAACCAATTCTGACAATAATAATGGTGGTGCAATCAGATTGGAGGCTAATGGCAATATTAATGCCAATCAAATTTCTACGACTGGTAGGCAAGAAGGTGGTGCAATAAGTCTTAAAAGTGGTGGTTCGATTAATTTGGATTCGCTCAATGCTGATGGCGAAAATAGCAGAGGTGGAAATATTACGGTTCAAGCTCAAAATGGTATTCAAATATCACCGGCTAATCCAATTTTTTCTCGTTCTTCGGTTGGCAATGGTGGCAATATTATTCTATTCAACACTAATGGCAATGTTAATATTGGAGGTATAAATACTGAGTCTAAAGCACAAGGTGGCAATATTGACATTACTAATACTAATGGTAACATCAATACAAATCAGTTGGTGGCAGGTGCTTATGTACAAGGCACTCCGCCATTCACAACTCAAACTGGGGGTAATATTAATGTAAGTGCTGGTGGCAATATTACTACTACTATTGTTGCGTCACAAGCTCAACAACAAAGTGGTTCAATAAATCTTAATAGTAATGGTTCTATAAATACTCAAAATCTGTTTACTGTAGGCAATAATAATGGTGGAAATATTACTCTCAAAAGCGGTGCCGCGATCAATACTACTGCTGGATTTATAAATGCAATGGGTGGTAATAATGGGGGTAATATTTCTCTCGAAGCTACGGGGAATATCAATACAGGCGGAATTGGCAGCGCTCTATTATTAAGCGGATTCAACGCTAATAGTGGCAATCTTCGCATTCAAAGTGGCGGCAATGTTAACACAACTGCTGGCCCAATTATTACTGCGGCAGCCAATGGTAGAGGTGGAAATGTAACCATAGATGCTAAAGGAACTCTGGCGACTTATACTATTAATTCTCGCACTTTTTCTACCAATACTAATGCGATCGGTGGCAATATCGATCTCACAGCAAAGGAATCCATTACTGCGGCGGGAAATATCGAGACTAACCGCAATAATATTACATTTAATGCTCCGTTAAGATTGGCGAATGACCTGTCTGTAAAAATCTCTGGTACAGGTGACATAACTTGTAAGTCTACAGTTGATGGGCCGTACAATCTGACGGTTAAACCTGATACGGGAATGGCTCAATTTTTCGCTCCTATCGGTAACGCGACTCCTCTCAATAGCGTCAAAATTGAAAATAATATTACAAGAACGACTGCGGCAATCAATATTTCTACAACCAATAATATTACTACGCAAAATATTACTTCTCCATTGGGAATTTCTTTGTACAGTGAGAAGGGAGCAATTCAAACGGGGAATCTTAATTCTAGTTCCTCTACTAATGGTGGAAATATTAGTCTAAATGCTGGTGGCAATATTACTGTCAATCAAATTAACAGTCAGAGCATGGGTAATGGTAGAGGTGGAGATATCTATGTTTGGACTGAAAAGTTTTTTCGATTAATCAATTCTTTTTCAGATAGAAATGGGGTTGTTGCTAGCATTTCCTCTGCTGGAGGTGCTGGGGATAAAGGCGGTACAATTTTGCTGCGTCACGGCGGTAATGGACTGACGCCTTTTATTGTTGGCAATTCAACAACTAACGGAACTGCTGGTGCTATTACTAGGGGAAATAGCACGGCTGAGTCAAAAATTTCGTCGGGTAATAGCTATCTTTATACACACAAACAGGATACAGAAAAGATTGAAGTTCGATCGATACCAAATCCTCAGCCATCACCAACACCGACTCCTTCGGCAACACCGACTCCTTCGGTAACACCGACTCCTGCAACTACTTCAGCGCCTGCGCCTGCACCTGCAACGACTCCAACACCTGCACCTGCAACGACTCCAACACCTGCACCTGCAACGACTCCAACACCTGCAACGACTGCAAGCACTTCTGCAACCACTCCAACACCTGCAACCACTCCAACACCTGCAACCACTCCAACACCTGCAACCACTCCAACACCTGCAACCACTCCAACGACTGCAAGCACTCCTGCAACCACTCCAACGACTGCAAGCACTTCTGCAACCACTCCAACGACTGCAACGACTCCAGCGCCTGCACCTGCAACTACTCCAGCGCCCGCAACGACTCCAGCACCTGAAGCTGCAACTGCACCTGCACCTGCAACTGCTGCGCTTGACCCGATCGCGATTGCTAGTCCCTCGCCGACAACAACCGCACCATCCCCCGCACCTTTACTTATACCCAGACGCCAGCCACCACAGGCTTTATCCCCCGCCACCACCCCATCTCCAACACCCGAAATCGCAACTCCCACCCCAACACCCGAAATCGCATCCCCAACACCCACAATCTCGATCGCAACCGCAACCCCAACTCCATCCCCAACACCCGAAATCGCGCCGATCGACCTTTCCCCCATCGAAGAACTGCTAAACACCAATTTCTTCACACTCCCGCCCCGTACAACCCGCACACAGCCCTCACTCCCAACAATACCAAGCGCTGCCGATCGCATACCCGCCGCGCCCGCAATTCCTCCCATCGCACAACTCACCGCCCCGATCGCACCTCCCAGCCCGATCGCACCTCCCAGCCCGATCGCACTCCCAAGCCCGATCGCACCAAATCCAACACCCGCACCCCTACAATCGCCTTACAATCCGCCTGTAGCAGCAATTCCACCTGTAATTGCACCCTCTTTCTCTCCCATTCCCGCACCCATTTCTCCAGTCGCAGCAGCACCCGCCCAAAGCGAAAATCCGCAACAAGATTTAGCCTTTTTAATTGGCGATTTATTAGGAGCAAAAACCAGTATCACTCTAAATCCTCAAACCGGAAGCCAAACTTTTAATTGGGCATTTAATAATCCCCAAAACAATTTCTCTCTCACACCACCGCCTATTCAAAAAACAGCAGAACTCACTTTAATAACGCCTCCAGAAAACCCGCCAGAAAACCCGCCACCGCCAAGCTCTTCTCTTTCCGAAAAACCCGACGGATGGATAATCTTAACACCTACTCCTGCGCCTACTATTGAGCCACCAGTTACTGAAATCGAGCCTAATTACTTGGCAAACATTCCCGACGAAACTACTCCGCAGCCAACTCCAGCACCAACTCCAGCACCAACTCCGCAGCCAACTCCAGCACCAACTCCAGCACCAACTCCAGCACCAACTCCAGCACCAATTCCTACTCCAGCACCCGCACCAACTCCAGCAGCCCAAACTCCCCCACCCGCAGATATCCCAAATCTTATTCCCTTAGAAATCAGCAGGTTTAGTGTCGAACAAACCTTAGATCGAAACAATGCGAATGAAGCTGTCCCCCTAATTGACAAACTCTTTGAACAAGACTATGAAAATTATTATGAGGAAGATTTTACGGACAAAAAAGTAACGGTTGAATATTTGAGAGAAACTCTCAAAACTATCAAAGAGGAAACCGGGAAACAAGCTGTAATTGTTTATGCGATCGTCCGTCTTGAACAATTGTCGCTAGTGTTAGTAGTTCCTGACGGCCCTCCTGTTATCAGAAATATCCCTGTTGACAGCAAAGAATTGCTAGCAACAGTGACTGAGTTTCACCGCTCGTTAGCTAAACCCAATGACTTGGAAGATCCAGAATATCTAGCAAATGCTCAGCAACTTTACCAGTGGTTAATTGCACCGATTCGTTCAGAGTTAGAAGGGCTAAATATCGATACGCTAGTTTTTTCCTTCGATGCTGGTTTGCGACAATTACCGCTTGCAGCTTTGCACGACGGCAAGCAATTTCTAGTAGAAAAGTACAGCGTCGGTTCAATTCCCAGTGTTAGCTTGACTAATACCAGTTATCAAAGTTTGAAAAACGCTCGAGTTTTAGCAATGGGCGCTTCCTTAATTTCCCCATACTAATAAAAAGGAGTTGCGTGCGGTGCCGATCGAATTATCTGCGATCGCCGGTACCGCAAGCAACACCCAAAATGCTGGTGAATTACCGCTGTGGCGCGGCCGCTTTTTTCTCAATCAAGATTTTACCGTGGAAAATCTCACGAAACAGCGACAGCAACAGCAACAGCCTTTTGACATTGTTCACCTAGCTACTCACGCTAGCTTTCCGCTCAATCAAAACGGACGCAACGAGGCTGAGATTGACTTGTGGAAGCGCTCTTTGGCTCTGGATCAATTTCGGTTGGCGAAGTGGTACGATCGCAGGCAAGTACAGTTATTGGTGCTGAGTGCGTGCGAAACTGCGATCGGCAATAGTGAGGCAGAAATGGGTTTTGCTGGACTGGCAGTCCGCAGCGGTGTAAAATCAGCTTTGGCGAGTTTGTGGAAAGTTAATGATTTCGCGACTTTGGGGCTGATGACTGAGTTTTATGCTAATTTGCGATCGGCTCCCATTAAGGCTGAAGCCCTCAGACAAGCTCAACTAACGATGATTCGCCAACAGGTCGCGATTAAAGATGGTAAGTTGGTGGGGAGTCAAAAAAGGGCGATCGATCTTACTCGGGCGGGAAAAGTACCAAATTCAGATTTATCTCATCCCAATTTTTGGGCGGGATTTACACTAATTGGCAGTCCTTGGTAATCAATTAGCGCGCATCTCATTTTAATACCAAATTGTCAAAAAATCTTTTTTGCACAAATGAGATGCTCGCTAGCCAAACGTCAAACTAAACTCTTTAGCCAAGCAAAAACTATGAGCAACTTTACTAAAATATTCAAGTCAAAAGATAAATCCTCAATCACCTTGGGTTTAGAGGAATCCGTCGCAGCGATCGCACTTGTCGCAGCCGAGGCTAATTCCCCTGATGCCGATGCAGATCTCTTAGAAAGCATACTTTGGGATTCAGAAATATTTGCTGAATTCTCGGAAGAGGATATGTCAGAAATGTTCCAACATTTGGCAAATATTATCGCGGAAGATGGTTTGGGAGGATTATTTAATACGGCTTGTGAATCGCTGCCAGATGAGTTGGTGTTAGATACTTTTGCCATCACCGTAGCAATGTTTGTCGCAGACAATGAAGTATCTAAAAAACACCGGGATTTTCTCAAGGAATTTCAAGGAGTATTAGGTGTAGACGATGAGGAAGCCAAGCAAATTATCGAGGATGTAATTGACGCATACTCGCAAATAGAAATCGAAGAGTCTGATTTCGAGGTCGAGGAGCCGTTGTACCTATCTGCTAAAGGCAATTTTACGGTTTCGATTCCTGTTGACAAGGAACGAGGCGGTAGAATAGAGGATGGAGATGGCTATGTTGCATTTTCTGATGACTTTGGTGTTTTGCTGAAAATTGATTATCTCCAGATTGCTAGCGATATCGAAGAATTCATCGAGTCAGCGGGCGAACTAGCATATCTCAGACCGTTTCTCAACAATTTTATTGAGCAGACAATTCTTGATAAATTTGCCAACTCTGATTTACTCTATACCGAATATTTAGAAGATGAGCAAGCTTATTTTGCAGTAGTCGATTTGCCTGGAGGCGCAACTCTTAGCGTGCAAAATAATGATGACCAAGTTACTGCGCTGGATGCTTACCGGGGATTTATGGCTTTTATCGTTGACGATTTTTGCTACACGGTAAGTTGTCAGCGAGTTTATCAGGACAAGGATGAATTGGGTTCTCTTGAGTCGGAGGTTGAGGGCATTATGAACAATATTTTTGATTTCATTGAGACGATCGAATTCTCTGAAGTTTAATAAACTTGACTTATCGTGGATTGAGGGAAAGTTAAAGTATTGAACAATTAATCCCTCATATCAAATCCGATTGATTACCATCACAAAAACCGTTTGTAGTGCGTCGGGAGTGTCCGCAGCATAAAGCGGACTGAAGTCCGCACTACAAACCTTACTTATTGGGGTCAGTCGCTCGGACATGATATCATATCAAATCCGATTCCATTGCTATTCATCTCTATCTTCTCTCTCTGTGCCCTCTGCGCCCTCTGCGGTTAAATCATTCCGATACAACCGGAAACGATATCAATCCCTCAATCTCAAATTGCAAAAGGTGCGTCGCCAGGAGATTTTTCATTGAATGCTTGAGATTAACCCAGGCGACACACCCTACAAATACTCGCGATTATCGATCGCAAAAGGTGCGTCGCCATCAGATTTTTCATTGAATGCTAGAGATTAACCCAGGCGACACACCCTACAAATACTCAATCTCAAGAGGTTTTTGCAATAAAATAGTGCGATCGAGAATTAGGCTTTTTGCCCAATTCTCGATCGCACTTCCAACTCAAAGCACTCAACCGCAGTCGAGAGATAGCAGCAATTAGCCGCCCTATGCGACTAATTAGTAGTCTGAGCTTCCACCAATCTTTGCTTGAGTTCTTCCAAAGCGCTCGCCCAGCGCGGATCTGGCTGCACCGAACCGGAATCAGCACTCGAAACCGTTGTTGTTGACTGATTGCGGCGAGACTTGTTGTTGTCACCCCGACGGCGATTGCTTTTGCTAGAACCGCCACCTCCACCTTGGGTAGGAGGAGCCGAGCGCTGCTGTTGCTGCGGTGCAGGGATTGGTTGCGACGGCGACGATGATGCCAACTGCGGGGCAGCAGGCGATGATGACTGTTGCTGATCGTCTTCGCCCTTCTCAGATTTACCCTTAGAGCGAGGCAATGCCTTCTCTATTTTCAGGGGGTTTTCTTTGAACATCAAGCCGTTGTATTTCTCAATAACTTGATCTGCTTGTTCGTCGGTTAGCACCGTCACAAAACCAAATCCCCTGCATTTACCAGTTTTGCGGTCTGTAATTACCTTTGTGGTAACAGATTCGCCTTCTGGTGCAAAAACTTCTTGCAGTTCTAGGCGATCGAGTTCCTTCGGTAGATTACCAACATAAAGACGAATAGACATGAAAAATTCCTCCAGATTGGGATTTTAATTAGTTTGCTCGAACGAAATTACCTGAAGTCAAATCAATATTGACCGCAGGGAAACACCGCATAACCACAGAATTTGCACATTCCTCCCACCAACCTTGACAGCTCCCCCCACCTTTTAGAACAAAAAGATGATTTACTCTGATCGTGCCGGAACTGAACCGCCAATGCAGAGAGCTTTTAAATCTCAGGTTGTTGTGTAAACTTTTAGTCATCACTCAAATGTTTAGGCTATTGGCTGTTCTGTATTACTTGCTTTCGGTTTTGATTCAGAATGTTTATAGCCAGCGCCGTGTAGAAATTTATGTCCAAGGATGTCAATTGCGAGCGATCGGAATGCCAGTATTCAGTCTAATACAGTGAGGGAGAAAATCGCTAACATTTTTTCAGCCAGTAATCTTACCTCACTTCTAATCTCGCTCCTAATGTTGAGGACTACTCACTTACCCGGTATCCCTCAAATCGGGCCCGGCAGTGTCCGACCATTCTTTAAAGGTATCACAGCCTTGGTAACAGAGCTAGTTATTTAGGAAGATTTCATGCTGTATTGAACGAAAACCGTATCTGAATCACTTTTCTGAATTTATCCCCCAGAGCTAAATAGGCTGTCGAAAAAAAACAGCCGACAGGCGGCTGGCTGAACTTGCTGTGTTGGGAGGTTGACAATTTTTACGCAATGCCTTAGCGATTGTAGCCAACTGAAGTTATTGCGCTATTTGGTTCAATCCGATTCATGTAAATAAATGTAACAGAGTGTTGGCAAAAAAGCAACATTTCTTTACGAAGGGTAGATCGGTTGACAGTTGACAGTTGACAGTTGACAGTTGACAGTTGACAGTTGACAGTTGACAGTTGTCCGTCATATTCAATAAAGGTAGGTTGTTGCGCTTGGGCGCTCTTTCATATAGACAAGAGCGCCCAAGCGCAACTACGTACCTTGTCTCATCTTCCGCCTTGGATAATGATGTACGCGCCCCAAATCGCAGCAGCAAAGGCCAAAATCGCAGACCAAATCGGATGTCCGCTATCACTAACGGGCCCTTCTTGACTGCGGAGAGTTTCCAGGTCGATCGCCACAGTAGCACCCCGACGCAGCCAACCAGTCGCCACAACCGGTTTTCCGATCAAATCGCTGGGGCGAGTCGTCTGTTTGAGCAAAAATGGGTATAAAGAGCCGATCGGGCCAATCCTCGAAACATAGTGCAACCTCACCAAACCCGTCGCCGTTTGCAAAATCAAATCCTGTCCCAGCCAATTGTCAATACCAGTCCTACCCAAAAGTTGCCCGGAAAGCTGCACTGGTTGAGCATCTACGGGCAGAGTTGCGGGATTTGACAAAATTTCGGGTAAACTTGGCGAAGCGGTTTTTCGTGGAATAATGTCGGGGAAAAAATGATTGATCCGCAGCAAAGTACCGAGACAAAATCCGATCGGCAAACAGCCCCAAAGAATGGATCTATCGCCCAAAAGCCAATCGAATTGCCAAATACTCGTTTTGGAAAAAATCCAGCTAATCAACCACAGCACTCCGACGATAGCCAAACTCATCGGAATCCCAAAAAACGGCGCACCCTGTAAAAATAGTTTTGAGTCTTTAAATTCGAGTATGGATTTAAACAGAGATAATTTTCCTATTTTGGGTTTTTCCGGCGACAGACTCGCCAAATCTAACTCAGTCTCCAGTTTCCAGAATTGAGCGTAGAGTTCCAACAGCTTGAAACGCTCTCCCATCAAAGGATGCGTGTTATTAACCGTCAAAAGAGCGCGATCGGGATTGGCGACATCCCACAGCAAAATCTGTTGTAGGGGCGCGCGCAATGCAGCACCACCAAAGGTTACAGCTTGGGCGACGCCGACGGGTAACAACAAATCGAAACTTTCGAGGAAAAAGCTAGTTTGTTTTTGCTGTTCGATATTTGCAGCAATGCCGATCGCAATTTTAGTCAGTGCTCGCGTCAAACCGTTGGGATTGCCGGTAATTTCTGCGGAAGTGCGATCGCTAAAATATACTCTGCGACGCGACAACCAAAACATCGGCCAACGTAATAATTTATAAATCCCGTAACTGGTGGCAGAAATTGCAGCGGTGACAACTCTGACAGTACGACGCAAAAAGTCGATCGTCATTAAATCGCACAACCGCTCGCCCCAGTATGCAGTCTGCCAATATATAAGGTAAGGAATCTGAAGCACCAACACCGCCAGCGACATCGGCGCAAAATCCCAGTGAGAAATATGCGCCAACTCCCGCGCCAAAATTGCGGCAATTTCCTCATCCGTTAATTGATCTAACAGCCCTTGACTGACAGCAATCCGAGCAAAACGGGGAAAACAGCCGTAACTGAAAGCTACAGGAACATTTAGCGGCAAAAGTTTCAGCACAGGGGTTCGCATATTTTGCTTAGTGCAAAAACTGCGGAGTACCCGAGAAGCTTCTTTGCTGTGCTTGGATAAAACTGAGCCGCGCAGGTTTTCGATACCGCAAAAAAGTTTTAGCAGCGCATCTATCAGCCAGGGAGAAGAAGCCAAAAGCAATCCGAAAACAAACTGGAGGAAGAAAGTTGTATCTCGGTAAAAAAGCTGAATTGGCTGAAAAATTGGCAATCTAGTAAATATGTAAAGCTGAACTAATAGAGCATTGGTATTTGTCAACAGGAATTGTAGGATTAATCGAGCTAGGAAAAATAGGGCGATCGCACTTGCAACAGCTTCCACTCGAAAATTCAGCAACTTTAGCGGTTTGAGGGGGCGCGGACTTTTGGTGCGCCCGGGTTCGCGCCAAGTAAGTTCGTAGGTATCCGGGCTGGCGAATCCGGGGATATCTGTTGGGGAACCGGAACTGTTTTCGCCGCTAGTTTCTGTATCGATTTCTGTTTCTGTAGGGGCGGTGGATGGTGCGGGCCCGCCCTCTAGTGTCGGGTGAATCGGCGGTTTGGGGGGTGGAGGTGGCGGTGAAATATGTGTAGATTTGGTGTTTGCTGGCGTGGCAATCGGATCTAAGGGTGAAAATCCAGTTTTTTTATCTGCGGTTTGTATATCGCCCTCAAGCGTTTTCTTAGCCGATTCTGTTGGTGAATCAAAGGCGACAAAGCCGGTTTCTGGTGTAGTTTGTGGCGGTTTTGGGGAAGTTAATTCTTTTGTTAATTCTTTTAAAGTGCGATCGGCCCAGGTTTTGATTTGGGTGTTGGGGATTTTGGTAAGGGAAGTACACAGGGCGATCGCGCTTTTGAGATTACCCGTTGCTTTGTACGCCGCCACCAATCCCATTTGGGCGCGGATTCCGGGCGGTTGATTTGCTGCGGTTTGGCTGACAGATTCCAAAAGGGCGATCGCGCTTTGGTAATCTTTTTGTTTCAAAGCAGCTAACCCAGCCTCTAGAGACTGTTTCAGAGATGAATCCGCCGAATTTTGATTGTTTGGAGATGCCATAACTTTAAACAGTTGACAGTTGACAGTTGACAGTTGACAGCGAAGTGATAAGAACCGAGATTTAAACTCCGTTCTTATCACAATCTGCCTTCATGAGTAAGGGCTTCAAACTCCGCTATTCTGTGATTGCGCTTGCGTCTTGTTTAGGATAGCTTGGGCGATCGATAGATTACAGTTTTAGCACAGCTCTATTTCGCTGTCGTATTCTCTTTAGTCCGCGGAGGCGGACTTGGTTCGTGTAGCCGCGGTTTCAACCGCCGGGTCAACCGCCGGGGGAATCACCGGGTTTTAATCTACAATTAAAGTAACTCCTCACCCGAACAAATATGCCGATCGACGACGAAGACTTTGAAAGCGAATATATTAGTGACGATCGCAAACTGCAACTCTTCACAGACAGACACGAATTTACTCAACGATTTGCCTCTTATTTAAACGATGACCCCTCTCCCGCAAAAATTTTGTATTTTTTCGGGGATGGAGGCAACGGCAAGTCATTGCTCCTCAAACACTTGGAATATCACTGCTGCAAAAGATTTTCCCCTCAAGTTTGGCAACAATGGCGCGCACTCCCAGAATCAAGAGCCGCCGAAGTTGCTAATTTTGTCCGCCATGCCGAACCGAAAACCTATACTCCCATCCCCGCAGTCAGACACGATTTCGGATTGATACCGATTAAAGAAGATAAACCCCAAGATAGATTTTACGGCTTGCTGATGTTGCGGCGAAATGTGGCAGAAGCAGCAAAGAAATATAAATTTAAATTTCCCAATTATGATTTTGCTTGCTTTTGGTATTTGCTGAACAAAGGCGAGTCTGATGCAACTCTCAACCAACTTTTCCCCAACGATTTGATTGATTTTTTGACACCTGTAGTTGAAACCTTTGCCGGATTTCCCGTGGTGTCGCAAGTAGCGGCGGGGCTGAAATTAATCGATAAATTCGGTGGCATTAAGCGAACGATGAAATTAATTCAAACGCGGTTGGGTGTCAGCGACGAAAAAGCTGATGAAATTCGCCACAAAGATATTGATACTGAATTAATCGACTGTTTGCCGAAATTGTTTGCAGGTGATTTGAATGCGGCAATGACTGGTAGAAACAAACCCGATCGCCTGGTGATGCTGTTCGATACTCACGAGAAAATGTGGGATGAAAAACGCAATTCTCAAGGCGCAACTTTTTGGTATCAAGATGAGTGGTTTCGGCGGTTGCTGAGGGCATTGGATTACAAATTGGGAATTGTGGTTGCGGTGGCGGGGCGAGATTGTCCTGTCACACAACTGCGGTGGCCGAATGCGCCGAAGTTTCCGATTCCTGAAGATTATATAGATGCCCAATTGGTTTGGCATTTGTCTCCCGCCGATGCTAGGGATTACCTGCACAAAGTGGAGATTGACAAGGCTGATTTGGCAGATGCTGTGATTAAATATGCCAGTGTCAATCCCGATGATAGTTGGGAGAATTTGCAGGTACATCCGTTTTATTTGGGTTTGTGCGCGGATGTGGTGCTGGCAGAAAGAAGGCGGGGAGTTGAGTTGCTGTCGTCGGATTTTGCGCGGATTCCGAAGTTGGAAAATAAGACGGCGGAGTTAACCGATCGGTTGCTGAGTTATGTGGATCGCGAAGTGCGATCGGCGGTGCATTCGCTGACTGCTTGCCGCGCTTTTGATCAGGATTTGTACGTGAAATTGGGAGGGGGTTGTCACTTCCAGGCAAGTAGTGCCAATTTTGAGGTTTTGACTGGTTTTTCCTTTGTGTGGAAATCGGAAAAGCGGGGGGATAATTGGTATCGGATTCACGATTTATTGCGGCGGTTGGATGCGGAAAGGGATAATCCGAAAACTCGCAGGGCTCATGAAGTTTTAGAGGGGCATTATCGGGAAGTGGAGGATGCGGCGGAGGCAATTTTTCATGCTAACCGGTTGGATTGGTTGCGGGGTGTGAAGGAATGGGACAAGGTGTTTAATGGAGCTTTGAACAAGAGTCGTTATGGGCAATGCAAGTCACTGCTAGGAGTAAGAGAGGAGTTGTGGATTAAAAGTGATTATTGGCTGGGACTGATTTCACGAGCTGAAGGATTTTACTATACTATAGTACATCGATATGCAGAAGCAAAACAAGAGTATTTGGAGGCAATTACAGCTTACGAACGCGAACTCATCACAAATCCTGACGATCGAAATACGCTCCGCAGCAAAGGGTTTGTGCTGCTGAGTATGGGTCAGTTACAGATGGGTATAGGAGAATTTGAGGCTGCAAAACAGTCTTTCTCAGATGCGATTGATACCTGTAATTTAGCTTTACTCATTTCACCGGATTATATTAGTGTTTTCAACACCAAAGGGCTGGTGCTGTGGTCTTTGGGTGGTGTGCAGATAAGCCTAAAAGAATTTGAGGCTGCAAAACAGTCTTTCTCAGATGCAATCGCAGTCTTAAATTCTGCTTTAATTATTGCACCGGATGAGAATTATTTTCTTAACAGTAAAGGGAATGTGTTGGGAAGTCTGGGTGATTTGCAAGTCGAGCTAAGTGAATTTGAGGAGGCAAAACAGTATTACTCAGATGCGATCGCAGCCTATGATTCTGCTTTAATTATTGAACCGGATCATATCGGTAATCTCAACAACAAAGGGAATAAGCTGAGAAGTCTGGGTGATTTAGAAGTCAAGCTAAGTGAATTTGAGGAGGCAAAACAGTATTACTCAGAGTCGATCACAGTCTTTGATTCTGCTTTAGTTATTGCACCGGATGATATCAGTATTCTCCAAAATAAAGGGAATCTGCTGCTAAGTCTAGGTCAGTTGCAAGCACAGCTAAGTGAATTTGATGTGGCAAAACAGTCTTACTTTGATGCGATCGCTACCTATAATTCTGCTTTAGTTATTGTACCGGATAATTCAGGATGGTTTAACAACAAAGGGCTTGCGCTGCAATGGCTGGGTGATTTGCAGGCAAAGCTAAGTGAATTTGAGGCGGCAAAAAAGTCTTACTTTGAGGCGATCGCAGCCTATAATTCTGCTTTAATTATTGCACCGGATGATATCTGGATTCTCAACAAAGGGAATGCGCTGCGAAGTCTGGGTGATTTGCAAGAACAATTATCCGATCGACAGGAAGCACTCAAGAGTTGGCAAGAGGCGCTCGAAATGTTCGATCGATATTTAGCAATTGCTCCTGACAACGATCGTCTTCGCGATAGTCGCGATTCACTGCAAGAATCTATCAATAATTTGGGTGAGGATACTGTCAGCAGTTAGCCCGATGCGAAGGAGTAAAGACGCGGCATTCAGGAGGCGGATGTGTCGAGTTAACTTACCAAAAAACTGGGTCTAAAGCCCCCTTACTTCCACCCTTCTGCTACGCGGTTTCTGAGCGTAGTCGAAGGGCAGGACGGCGATCCGCTGACTCACAGCACCTTATAGGACAGATTTAATTTTCCGAGTGTAAAGATTCTCAAAGATTCAACTTTTGTAGCCACAATTGTCTGTAAGCAAGATAAAATCATTCCATGATTGTATTAGAGTTCAAGTTAAAAGGTAAACCACAGCAGTATCGGGTCGTAGACGAAATGATCCGAACAGCTCAGTTTGTCCGAAACAAAGCTCTAAGGTACTGGATCGATAATCAGGGAGTTAAGTTATCGGACTTATACAAACAATGCGCCATCATGGCGAAAGAGTTTGAATGGGCAGGAAAACTTAACTCAATGGCGCGTCAAGCTTCGGCGGAACGCGCCATTTTTGCTATTCAACGTTTCTTTGCTAATTGTAAAGCTAAGAAGCCTGGGAAAAAAGGATATCCACAATTCAAAAAGAATACCCGTTCCGTAGAATACAAAACATCAGGATGGGCACTTTCCACCGACAAAAGATGTCTAACTTTCACAGACGGTTTTGCTGCGGGAACCTTCAGATTACTGGGTAGTCGAGATTTGCACTTCTATGCGCCCAAGGAAATAAAGCGAATCAGGGTAATTCGTCGTGCCGACGGTTACTACGCTCAATTCTGTGTCAACGTAGAACGAACAGAGGCATTAGTTCCTACGGGAAAAGCAATTGGCATAGATGTGGGGTTAAGCCATTTCTATACCGATAGTGCAGGAGAAACAATTCCAAATCCTCGGCATTTGCGTAAAAGTGAAAAAGATTTAAAGCGGTTGCAAAAACGAGTTTCTCGAAAAAAGAAAGGTTCCAGTAATCGCAAGAAAGCCATCAATAAGTTAGGCAGAAAACACCTGAAAGTTAGTAGGCAACGTAAAGACTTCGCTATTAAGACAGCGTTGTGCGTAGTGAAATCTAACGATTTCGTAGCCTACGAAAATCTTCAAGTAAAAAATATGGTGAAGAACCATAAACTTGCTAAATCTATTAGCGATGCAGCATGGTCACAGTTTGCCCAGTGGTTGCAATATCTTGGGAAAGTGTACGGTAAAACAGTGGTTGCTGTTGCCCCTCAGTACACTTCCCAAGATTGTTCAAGTTGTGGAAATCGTGTTCAGAAATCGCTGTCAGTCAGAACTCATGTTTGCCGTTGCGGTGCAGTATTAGACCGCGACCACAATGCAGCTTTGAATATTTTGGCGAAAGGACTGAAGCAAGCTGGAATTAATTTAAATACGGTGGGGCACACCGGAATTAACGCTTGGGGACAGACCGACCTCTACTCGCTGGTGGTGACATCAATGAGCAAGTTGACTGATTGATCCAAGAATCCCTAGGCGTTCACGCAGGGGAGTGTCAATTATTGCACCGGATGATAAATCCGCTTTTAACGGCCGAATCTACGCATCACAACCAAGTATTCTCGAAAAAACCCGGTTTCTGGCCACCCGTGCGTCAGCCCTAAGACTTGATACCTGACGGCGCATAATTCTTGCTCTTTTCCGATTCCAGGTATTGCTTGTAAGCCATCTCATCGCCACCAAAAGAATCGATCGATACCTGTCGTTGCGGCATCGGTTTCAGAGGAGCATCGATCGGGCTATACCGACAGTAACACATCACAATTACGTCATAGTCGCTCATCGGAGTTGGAATATCAGGCGTGTATGTTTGCACCCGCACAACTTCCCAATCACTCACCCGATAATGAGTATTGTGTGCGTGTTCGTTTGGATCGTGTTCTGACTCCACCCGCACAAATTCTACAGGGCGATATCCCGGTTCAGGAATCGGTTCCTCAGAAGAATCCCAGTTTTCTGCAATGATAAAAGTTAGAGCTTGGCTGTGTTGGAGTTTTCTCTGTCTCCAGCCTTCATCTTCTCCTGAATCAGCTTGAAAAACAATGTATTTTTGCATCACTCTTCCTCCTTTTCTTCGAGATAGTTGGGAAATTCTGTTTTTCCTTTGAACACGCAATCGACTTCAAAAATGTACTTATTTTGGATTTCCTCAATGTCGATTAGTTTCCAGCCATACTTCTTTTACATATCCCGGCATTTCTGCGGGCTGGTGGCGCTGTGTCGCGAGATATCCCTCTCTGAATCGTAGCACAGCCACCTATTTGGATCGTTATTTGTAATTATTACTATAGCTCTTTTGTTGGCTCTACAACATTGGAGAAGTCGTCTTGACTCGGTGTTTGCCGCACTGCGTCAAGGCGCATCTTTAGAGTTGATTTATTTTATCATAATACCGATTGTGCTTTAATACCCTCTTTATTCCAAGGCTTTCACTGACGCACTCCGACAAAGAAACCGGGTTTTTGGCTGCATCTACGCATCACAACCAAGTATTATCGAAAAAACCCGGTTTCTGACCCCGCGAATAAGCTTAAATTATTGCTCTTTTCCGATTCCAGGTATTGCTTGTAAGCCACATCATCGCCGCCAAAAGAATCGATCGACATTTCTCATTTCATCATCGGTTTGAGAGGAGGAGCGATCGCACATGGGTTCCCAGGCTGAGCCTGGGAACCAGTTAAGATATCATTCCTATGGCTGTGACGATCGCAAAACCTCCCAGCTTACCTTCCCGGCGGCGTACAATCCGATCGCACTTTACGACGAATCAGCACGCTCATCACGTGCCCGGGAGTTGCCGCGCGTTGTACGGGGCTCCAATCACCAACTTCGGCAAATCCCAATCGGTACAAAGTGAGAATCGTTTCCCGGACACCCTGGGGCGAACCCACAACCGTTACCAGCAGCACATCCTGTTCCGATACCGCCGCTGCTGAATCCGAATTTGGACAATCCTCTTCGAGGGCTTCGCTAACGGATTCGTTTTCGTCGGGCACGAATTCCTGTGACATATTATTTTTCTCCTGACTTTGGGTTTTCTAAGGAAACCCAAAAATCCAGCCGCCCCGCATTTCAACGCATAGCAGGGCGGCCACAGAGAGTGTTAAGATACTCCGTTAGCCTCCACACTGCTTGTATCAGTTTGGCGGTTATGCTGTCCTTAGCTGTTGTAGCAGCTTTGGGCAGTGCAACTAGATTTTCGGGCGACGCGGGTTGCCTCCTGTGCAAGCAAAGCAACCTCTCAATTCACAGCGTAGCCGCATAGGGGGCCAGCCGTCAACCGATTTTAGATTTTAGATTTTGAATTTGAGATTTTCGATTTACTCGTTACCAGAGTCAGCGGCTGGAAACCAGTAATTTGCGTCGAAATGCTCAATTAAAAGACGAGACGGCGGTTGAAACCAGGTTTACACAAACGATGTCCGCCTCTGGGGACTAATCAAATTGTATTTGGCGGTATAAATCTGCGATCGCAAAGTCGGTTTTTACAATAGTTCAAAAAGGGCGATCGCATTTCATGGAAGTGGAAAAAGTGCGATCGACAATTAAGCTGAGTTTTGCTAAAATGTAATCAGACTGACGTATCAAAATCCAAGAAACCGGGTTTTTTGCAGTTTTTGCAAGCTCTGACGAAGTATATCGCAAAAACCCGGTTTCTGACCCCCCGTCGAGGACTAAATAAATAAGCTAAAAAGCAAGCAGGTAGCCATGACAGCCACCCTAATTGAAAGTCAAACTTCGGGAGTTTTGCTGAAAAACATTAGCTGGCAGACTTACGAATCTCTGGTAAACGAACTAGCAGAACAACCGGGAATTCGTTTGAATTACGATCGAGGTACTTTAGAAATCATCACTCCCTTAGACTCGCATGAAGGTAACAAAAAAATTTTAGGACGTTTTGTAGAAACAGTAACCGAAGAATTGAATGTAGAAATTCGCAGCCTGGGTTCGAGAACTTGCAAGCGCGAAGATTTGCTCAAAGGTTTAGAACCGGATCAGTGTTACTATATCGAAAATGAGCGAGTTGTCCGAGATGTAGAGCAAATTGACTTAAATGAATATCCGCCGCCTGATTTAGTAATCGAGATTGACATCACTAGCAGTTCTATTAACCGCATGGAATTGTATGCGAGTTTGGGCGTGTCCGAGGTTTGGCGTTATGACGGTTCGCGTTTGATATTCTATCAGTTAGAAGGTCAGGAATATGTAGAACGGGAGGTTTCTCCTCACTTTCCTTTTTTGTCGCCCTCTGAGATTATGGGATTTGTGGAAACACAAAAAAATGTGGGGGAAACGTCGATGATTCGAGGGTTTAGGCGGTGGGTGAGGAGTCGGATTCAGTCTGGGGAATGAAGGAGGGCGATCGATCTTAAGTATCAGTATCATAAACACTGCATTTAGATTTTTTATCCCTGATTTTTCTCACTTAACTTAATGCTTAATCCAAATTATAGGTTGGTAAGCATTATTGGCTCTTTTCTGGAAAATTTGATACTCTTTTACATGGGTTTTAATTAAAAAATTATAATGATTTTTGAGATTGTCAATATAACTCTTGCAGTACAATTTATACAACTTAATAATCTGTTCTATCTCTGATTCAGTTAATATCTTTATAGGATTAAACAAACATTCTTCATAAATAAAATAGAGAATCGGTTCAGATGATAAAAGATTACTTAGTTCTTGAGCTTCTTTAATTCGAGCTTCCTGTCTCGTTAAATTTTGCTGTTTTAAGTAAATAGCTGTAAGATAAGCTTTTAATAAATTTACATAGGCTGAGTAGATAATGTGAATCTGATCTAACGATAAACTAATTTGATCTCGATTCTTATGCAGCCTAACTAATTCTCGTAAATTGTTTTCCTGTCGATCTAATAATAATTCTATACTTAAAGCAGCAGTTTCATTAAGCCCGTAATTTTCTAAAATTCGCATTAAAGTGAATGAATTTTTGATTAAAAGTTTACTTTCATATAAAAGTTTTCGCTGTTCATTCTTGATTAAACTTTCTATTTTATTTTGAACAATATACAATTGATTGTCAAGTTTTTCGAGCTTGGAATTTATTAGATAATAACCTACTAAATTTACTCCTAAATTCACACCAGATACTGCAATATTAATCCAAGATAAATTATTAATTTGGCTGACAATATTTAAAATCTTTTTGATGTCAATAGAGTTAACAATTACAGTTCCTGTAGAAGATAATAAAATTTCGGCATAGGGCGCAATATCAATGAAAGGTAATATTGGCTCTAAATGGGCGATAATTTGCTGATTATTAGGATTGCTAGCGATGCCACTTATAAAATTAATCGATACCTCTCCTAAATCTTTAAATTGAGGAAATTGTTTTAAAAGCTGCTCATACATATTCTTATTTTCCTGTTAACATGGGTAGTCGATTTTGATATGTACAAGTATAAATAGAAAGTATTGTCATCATCAATAATATTTCATTTCTCTGTTTGACAAACTTATAACTTGCTAATGATGTCGCTACCAAACCAACGCCTCCAGCAATTCCCCATCCAATCGGGCCTGATATAGCTGCTAAACTCCCTGTAAATCCAGCCAAGTTTATACCCAAAACACCTAAAACTGTGGGCAATACAACAGTGAATAGGAAACCGTGTGATAAATAATTAAATAGTAGACCAGTTATTATCGGCAGTGAAGCGCCCAAAGCAGCCGGAGCAAAACCATTTAAAATGGCTTCTATCAAGGCTTTATTTAAGATGTCATCCGTTAGTTTAAAATGATATTTCATAGAAGTTTCTTCCTGAATTTTTTTAATTAATTGCTGTTTTTCTTTCTCTCCTAATGATTGGAACACAAACAGTAAAATATTGCGTGCGATCGCTGCTAATTGATCGCTTACTTCAGTGACTGCATGAATCTTATAAATTTCTGATAAAATCAGCTTTTTTTGCCTATTTAAACTATCGTCTTTCACCTTGGTCTTATTTAAAAGAGAGGTCATGTAGTCTTGCCAACAATCTATAATGTCTCGATCATCAATCTTTTTAAGGCTTTTTGCTGACTCGGTATGATTTTGCAGAAAACTGTAAATCTGATCTATCATTTTTTGCGTATCAGGTAAAAAAAAATCGACATTGACCAGATTGATATTTTTAAATATTAGTTTTATTTGTTCAGGATTTAGAGATTTTAAATCAGATTTGATAAATTGCGTCATAATCAAAAATGTACTGAATCATCAATGGTAGTTATTTTCTAGTTTATTTATAATCTATGCTAAAGTCAAGTAGATTTTAGATTTAACCTTGTATTTTTGGGCGGGTGGGACACCTAGTCCACAAGAATATTATCTAACTTGACTGTCAAGTTTAGATTCCCCTCAGTTTAGCCTAAAAATTTTAAGTTGAATTAGATTCACCTACTAACCCAAAGCCTGCCGCTGAGCCTCCAACAATTCCTGAATCCCAGTTTCTGCCAAATCCAAAATTTGATTCAACTGACTCCGACTAAAACTTCCCTCCTCCGCAGTTCCCTGAATTTCAATAATATTCAAATCTCCATTCATCACCACATTACAATCAATTTCCGCCGCCACATCTTCCAGATAATTCAAATCTAAAAATAGCTCGTTTTCCAAAAGTCCCACAGATACGGCAGCTACTTGACGAATCAAAGGAGACTGCTCTAAATCACCTTTTTGCACCAACTTATTCAAAGCATCAGCCACAGCCACAAACGCGCCATTAATAGAAGTCGTGCGAGTCCCCGCATCCGCCTGCAAAACATCAGCATCGACCAGAATCGTTCGCTCTCCTAATAGTTCCATATCCAAGCACGATCGCAAACTCCGGCCAATCAACCGCTGAATTTCTTGAGTGCGCCCCGATAATTTCATAAATTCCCGCTCTTGTCGCTGCGGCGTAGCCCCCGGTAACATTCGGTACTCGGCAGTCAGCCAGCCTTTTCCGGTATTCTCCAGAAATCTAGGCACTCCTGGTTTAATCGTCACGCTGCACAGTACCTGAGTGTCGCCGCTTTTTGCGAGCACCGAACCGCTGGCAAATTTCGTAAATTCGCGATCGAAACTAATCGGACGAAGTTGATTTGGTAGTCGGCCATCGGCACGTTTTATAGACATAAAATGGGGAATGGGGAATGGGGAATTGGGAATTGGGAATTGGTGTCAATTTAACTTCTAACCCAGTCACAGACTGCGGTTTAACTATTAAACCTAGATCCCCCCTAGCCCCCCTTAAGAAGGGGGGGACAAGAGTGCAGTCAAAGTCCCCCTTCTTAAGGGGGATTTAGGGGGATCTAGACTCAGGTAAAAACGAAATTTATCTTAAATCCCCCCTAGCCAAGAGGGCGGGCACTCTTGGCACCGCCCCTACAAGTAGGGGACAAGAAATTACTCAAAGTCCCCCTTCTTAAGGGGGATTTAGGGGGATCCGAGACTCAGGTAAAAACGAGATTTATCAAGGCTTTCAGTCTTAACTTGACACTACTTGAGCATTGGGCATTGGGTATCGATCAATAAATAACAACTAACTATTAACAACTAACTATTAACCATTTTAAGAATATCCTGCTGCACTTCTTCGGGAGATCGATCGCCATTGATAGTTAACAGCTTGTTCCGATGTTCGTAATACTCTAAAATCGGCATAGTGCGTTCCTCGTACAAATCGAGCCGGCGCTGCAAAATTTCCGGCTCATCGTCCGATCGATCGCGTTCGATCGATCGACTCAGCAACACCTCAGTAGGCACTTTCAGCCAAACTGCCCAATCTATCTCCTGCGCCAAATCCTCTAACAAAAAATCCAATTCCTCAGCTTGAAAAGACGTTCGCGGATATCCCTCCAACACCCACCCATTAAAAACATCCCACAGCAGCAGCCGGCGGCCGATAAATCGAATCAAAATTTCATCGGGAACTAACTCGCCTTTTTCCACATAAGACACGGCCAACTTGCCCAAGTCTGTCTCACCTGCGATTTCCGCACGCAGAATGTCCCCTACTGCCAGCAAAGGAATGCTCAAATTGTCGCACAATAGTTGTGCTTGAGTTCCCTTTCCCGCTCCTGGCCCTCCCAGAATCACCAATCTCACAGTGCCTGCTCCTAGTGCCACGACATTCAAATTCTATGCGATCTATACGTTTTATTGACAATCCTGGAGCCACCAAGACTCTCATCGCCTGGGTTTTTGGATATATAACTTCATAACTGTCGGTTTCCCTGCTATATTTCGCTAAAAAAGCAGGCTTCTGCACAAGTGCTTGCTTGAGTTCAAAATCTAATTGACGGCTCCGAATGCTACTGCCGCGAGCTTTTGACAATTTGTATATCTAGCGTTCGATCGGATCTGCGATCGGCCAAGTACACTATATATTGTTAAGCAGGCTCCAGCCATGTCCAGCTCGGAGCAGCAGTCAAGACTTAGTTACTAATTAAATATTGCCCTATGGTTGCTCAGTTACAAACCCCTAAACTCAATTTGACCCACAGCTTGCCCTACACAGTTAAAGGGCTGGTGCAAGTTTTTACAGGCCCGCACCGCTGCTTTTTTACCAATGTTATGGCTCAAGCCCTGAGAATTGCAGGACAGGGATCTCCGGTGTTGGCCGTGCAGTTCCTCAAAGGGGGAATCAATCAAGGGCATCAACATCCCGTGCGACTCGGGCAAAATTTAGATTGGGTGCGGTGCGATTTGCCCCGCTGCATTGAGAATGCCGATTTAGATGAGATCGAAACGCGATCGATCGCACAATTGTGGGAGTACGTTCAAAATGCGGTGCTCTCCGGTAGTTACGCCTTAGTTATTCTCGACGAGTTGAGTTTGGCGGTGAATTTAGGTTTGATTCGGGAGACAGAAGTGCTCGAATTGATTGACAGCAAGCCCCACGATTTGGATATTATTTTGACTGGGCCTTCGATGCCGCCAGCAATTTTGGATGTTGCCGACCAAGTTACTGAAATTCGTCGCAGTTAACGACAATGATTTTAGTTGCGATCGCCCGCGCGTGCGATCGCAATTTTTCTGTAATATTTTCTGTAATATTTTCTGTAAATTTTTATGTAAAAAAAGAGGCGATCGCACAGATCGGGCGATCGCAGCACGCCGATCAATTTAGCAGCGACATCACGCTGGAACTACCGGATCGAACACAACAGTTAACCGATCGGCAGGAACCATCCGCTTCAGAATTTGCAAGTGACCGTCTGCATCAGACCAACTACGAAACTGACCCACAACCACCTTTTCCACATTCGGAAGCGATCGAACTACAGTCCACGGCTTGAGACGTTTTTCTTGCAACATAATAAAGAAATCTCCTTAGTAAATTGGAGCTAAAGCCCGTCCTCATACTTTTCTACGGCTCGGGACTGGTCTGTAGCTTGATAAACTTGCCCTTCACTCAAAACATATCACAAAAAAATAGTTTGTGATTATACAACAGTTCTCAGAAAGATGAGGTATGTTGTTGGGATGCGAGCCCTTCTTAGTTTATTAGTTTAGTGGTGATATAAGCTGTCAGTCATACCTCATCTTTTTGACAAAGGCTATATCTTACTTTTTCTCTTTTTTTTATAAAATTCATACATAACACCTCATTTATGGTAATAGGCAATAGAGAATTGAGAATCGAGAATTAAAAATAACAAACCACCAATAACCAATAACCAATCACTACTAACTAATGACTAATGACTAATGACTAATGACTACAAATCTCGCCGCGACAGCAGAAACCAGATCCCACCCAAGCCCAAAACACCACACAAAACCCCACCTTCCCACCCAAAAACAGTCCCTCCCGGCAAATGTCCAGGCATTGCCTTAGAACTAAAATTCAGTTCAGAATAGTATACCCACTGACCGTTAACTCGCCAGCCCACTCGATCGCCAAACTTCTCCCAAACATCAGCATCATAAACACCAGCCTTTCCCCCCGACTTGACCCAAAAACCCTTTTGTACAGAAAAACCGAACCTCCGGTGACTGTGTCGCACCCAAAGTTGGTCAATCGTCTGCAAATCCTTAGCGGGAAACTTCCTAATATCTTCCTCACTCAAATAACCCCTCGAAACTTGCTGCATCACTTCCAGCATTTTCACAGAAGTTTCCTCATCAGCACCACGCCAATTTTTAGCAGCCAGCAGCCTTTCCAACTGAGAATAATCAATCCCTTTTTCCGACTCTAAATTCACAGAAACAATCGGATTTTTAGTTACAGGTTGAGTCGGCAAAGAAGGACTAAGAACAGTTGCCTGCTGCAACTTAGAATCTGGTGGAACAACAACAGCAGCAGGTTTTAAAATCTCAAAAACTTCCAGAGAAGACTTGTAGCGGTCTTTGACATATTCCTGAATCAACTTATCCAAAATCTGACCTAGATCCTGGCTAATTTTTGTTCCTTTCGGCAAAGCCTCCCTCCAAAGCCAGCGACCTTCGAGCGGGTCGTAAAGGTCATCGTGAATGTCCCCGTAGATATCCAAATAAGGCATCACAGAAGTCAGCAAGCGAATGCAAGTCACCCCCAAACTATAAAGGTCGCTAGCAGGAACAGCCCTACCGTGCCGCTGTTCTAGCGCCGCATAACCCGGAGTTCCCAACTTAGTACCCGTTTTGGTTGGAGCATCAGTTACTACCTGTTTGGAAACCCCAAAATCTATCAGCACCAACTTGCGATCGCGATTGCGGCGGATCACATTCTCAGGCTTAATATCCCGGTGAATTACATTGCGCTCGTGAACAAAATTCAGCAAAGGCAACAAATCTAATAGCAGTTCCCTAATTTTAAGTTCGCTATAAGCACCGTACTTTTCTAACTCATCCTTTAAATTATTCCCATCAATAAACTCTTGCACCAAATACAATCGCCCATCTTCCTCAAAATAAGAAATTAGCTGAGGAATTTGTGGGTGCTTCAGTTCGTAAAGCCTTCTTGCCTCTTGTTCAAACAGTCGGACATATTTTTTAAAATGAGCCGGCTTCCGCTGAAATTCCTGCGGTGGCGACAACTGTTTGATAACGCAAAGTTCCTCAAATTTTCCATGATTGACAGCTCGAAAAGTCCTGCCAAATCCTCCGTCGCGCAGCGGTTCGGTTGCTGCATAAAGGTCTTTTAGCAACAGCTTGGAACCACAATTAAGACAATACTTTGTGCCTGGTGGGTTCTGACGCTTGTCTTTTGGGCAATCGAGATTAAGGCAGTATGTCATATATTAACAAAATGCGAACAAAATTATACTCAGGGGCAGAAATAACTCACTAATTCCTAACCAAAGCTTGACTTTACTTCCCAATGGGAAGCGCAGCATTCCATTTTTTAATTTGACATCAGCCTTGGAGAATGTGACCAATTTAAGAGAGTCTTTTCTGTATCCCGGCAATCTTGGATGTTGCGTTACCGTTCCAGATCCAATTCGTTTCAGCAGTCCAATGTATGAACTAAAAGATTCGGCGACGTTGGTTAGAGTTTGCTGTGCGACATGAGAGTACAGAGCTTTAAAATGCAAGTTTGACTTGAACATTTTATGGAAATCGTATTTTCCGGGAATCTTCCTAGTCTTGAAATATAACTGTCGTCCATAGTAAATGGCACAATTTGCTAGCTTGTTTGACTCACCACATACAAACTCTAAAATCGCTCTCAGATGAGAATCGGAACTAATTAAGTTTTGCTGGCAGCCATAACTAGACATTTTTTTGATTCTCAATATATTGCACTTCGAGATGTCAATAAATATTCAAGGCGCTTGAAACCGCTGCCGACTTGAACCCGTGTCTGAAGCTTTCGGGCCCGGCGGGCTCGATCTTCGGTTATTTTATTCAAGAGTCCGATCGCTAGCTGGTTTTTGTGCAAGCGAGATCCCGAACCTTAGGGAGGTTGCAGAACCCTCGCACTTGCTCGGAAGCGCCCTCGGCAGACTGCCCCTGAGCAAGTATACCTCTCTTGAGGGTTTGACCTCAAACTCGAAGTCCAAATCTAACCTTAAACTGCGATCGACGCAAGAGATTTGATTTAGCCCTCAAACAGCCAGCAGATTAAACAAAAATAGTAATTTATTACCAGCCCAGTTAGCTCTGCAACGCCGAAAAACAACTTAGGATTCTGCCTGAGATATAATTTTATTGCCAGAGAGAACCAAACTAACGGGAGCAGCAGCTACCGTTAAGTTCGATCGACCTTAATATTTTACAAGTATAAAATTTTACTCAACCCGGCAAAATCAACAATCCCAAACTACCCAACTTTCCCCTGGTTCAAATAAATACTAGCTTACTCGATCGCAATCCGATCGCAACCCGACAGTTAGCCAGTTTAAGCTGTTTCCTTTTTTCCAGCTATTACCAGTTACATTTATTTCGCTCCGTCTACTTATTTAGGAAATGCCAGTGACACCAAAACTACAGCCATCTCAAACTCAAGACTCCCGCAAAGAATCACCGAAAGTACCCTGGTTCGAGCGGTTCATTGCACTGGTCGCACTAGGAAATTTAAGCCTAGTATTATTTGATATGACTTATGTTACCTCCCGAGATTTCTACTTCCGGCAACTACCGGTTCTCACCCAAATATACGACCCATTCAAAGGAATTAAACCCCACCGAGACACCCAGAAATATCTAGAAACCTTAGCAGAATTAAAAAATCAAGTAGTGCAAACAGGCTTGTCCTCTCCTCAAGTAGCAGCCAAATTGGAAGAAATAAACACTCTGAGCGCGAACACGATCGACGAAGATCCGTTTCGATTAGCATCAAAAAGTGGCACCTTAGAAAAAATTAAAGACCGGATGCGCGATCGCACGCCGAATCCGCAGCAATCAGCCAAACAATCATTCAAAACATTCTGGAGCCAAGAGTATTTAAACAAAAAAGGCTGGCAACAAGAAATCACTTGGTTTGACGCCAAAATCAAGCCGTTAATCGCCACCAACTATTACCGCACGATCGGTGAAAATGGGGAATTTACAGACAACTTCTGGCAAATCGACCTGCCATTTATTGCCATATTCGCGATCGAATTTCTAGCCCGCACCTACTTCATCAGCCGCCGCCACCGCAGTGTCAGTTGGCGAGCAGCCATGCTCTGGCGGTGGTACGACATCTTTCTGTTCCTTCCCTTCTGGCGCCTGTTGCGAGTATTACCCGTCACAATTCGCATCCACCAAGCCAAAATGCCCGACCTCCAACCCATACGCACCCAAATCAGCCGGGGTTTCGTCGCCAACTTCGCCCAAGAATTGACCGAAGTAGTAGTAATTCAGCTGATCAACCAGATGCAACAATCAATTACCACAGGCGAACTAGCCCGTCAACTATTTAAATCGCAAAAACAACGCTATCTAGATATCAACAATATCAATGAAATAGAAGCGATCGCCACCCATCTCGTCCAAATCACCGTCTACAAAGTCCTGCCCCAACTCCAACCCGACTTAGAAGCCCTCCTCCGCTACAACATAGAATTATTTCTCAAACAATCCCCTCTCTATCAAGGATGGAAGCAAGTACCCGGACTGGGAAACCTCCCCGCACAGCTAGCAGAGCAATTAGTTGCAGAACTCTCGAAATTAGTCACCCTCGGCCCCCAAGATGCCTACGAAGCCTTTAAAATCGCCAGCGAAGACCCCGTAGGTACCAAACTATCAAGCCAGCTAGTCCAACATTTCGGGCAAGCTTTAGGGGCCGAACTGCAACAGCAGCAAACCTGGCAAGAAATACAATTGCTATTGTGCGACTTCCTAGAAGAGTTCAAAATCAACTACATCCAGCGGTTGAGCGAAGAAGACTTCGAGAAAATTTTAGAACAAGCTAAACAACTGCAACGGATAGCACCGCGTTAGACAGTTGACAGTTGACAGTTGACAGTTGACAGTTGACAGTTGGCCTGTTGTAGGGGCGGTGGATGGTGCGGGCCCGCCCTCTTTCTTTCTTTCAGTTGTCAGTTGACAGTTGACAGTTGGGGAACTAATGCCCGATGCCCAATGCCCAATGCCCTCTTTGCCCAATGCCCCATGCCCAATGCCCCACTTCGCAAATGGGCTTGTTCCGAAGGTGATTTGTCACTGGACGGGCGATCGAGCTAAACTGAGTAGCGAGGCCTCCCTTCGATCGAAAGTAGCCCTCAAACTTCTTGGAAGAAACTGTTTCACCTAGGAGTGGGTCGAACCCACTTTTTTTGTTGCATGAGTCGCAGCCAAACAGCTTAAGGCATCACACCTGCAAGTTGAAAACCAAGGGCCGCGGGCGACGAAATCAAGTCATCCCAAGGTAGAAAGCAGAAAGTAGAAGGCAGAATTTAAACCCCACAAGCTCATCGTCGGGCTTGAAAATCTGACATCTTTTTCTTCATTCCACGAATCAATTTGAGCGTAAAACACTCATATCTAGCGGTCAAAAACCAGATCGGTCGATTTGAGATTCGAGACTTCGGCACGAGGTTGAACTGTCGAAGGATTTGAGATTTGAGATTTACTTGCACCTCGGTGAATCTGGGAGCTTGAACTAGAGTCTAAAATTTTGGACCTAGCCCGAGGGCCCTGCCGGGGCTGGTCTCCGTTTTTTTTGGCCGATCGAAACAAAGCAATCTCAACAACTGATTTTTCATTGCCCTGTCCGAGTTCAGGAGTTTTAGTTTAAGTATTCGATATGACTCATCCCCTAATCCCACAAATCATTGACTTAGCTACCCCCGTTGCAGAAACACTGGGATTGGAAGTAGTGGGAGCAGTGTTTCACACCAACCAAAATCCTCCCGTCTTGCGGGTAGACATCCGTAACGTCCAGCAAGACACGGGTTTAGCCGACTGCGAGCGGATGAGCACAGCCCTGGAAGTCGAGTTAGACGCATCCGACATCATCCCCGACGCCTACGTGCTAGAGATTTCCAGTCCCGGAATATCCCGATTGCTCAGCAGCGATCGAGAATTCATTACTTTTAAAGGTTTCCCCGTCACACTCACAGCCACCGAACCCGACTCGCGAATCAAAGAGTGGAAAGGACTACTTGTGGGCAGGGATGAAACAACGGTTTATCTCAATCTAAAAGGGCGACAGGTTAAAATTCCCCGCCCCCAGATTGTCAAAGTTGAACTAGACGAAGGTAAAGAGTAAAAAAGGGAAATTTTGAATTTTGAGTTGTAGGGGCAGTACCCCTTGTCTGCCCGATTTGAGTTTTGAGATTGCCTCGCAGGAAGCTAAAAATGCTTCGCTGCGAGTTAATTTTTAAGAATCACATCTTTAGCCACAGGGTTGAAGTAGAACAACAATAAATTGTTGCAGCACCGAGATACCCTAATGCTATCTTTGTAACTCATCAATCATCAGTTATCACTTTTTTAAACTATTACCTGCTGTCAATCACCAATCGATCTATTTCCAATTACAAGTTACGTATTGTCCCATCAAACAAAGGAGTGTTTTATATGTCAATGGTTCCCTTGCGCGGACTCAAAGAAATGATCGAAGGTATTAGCAAAGAGCGAAATTTACCCAAACACGCCGTCCAAGCAGCATTGCGAGAAGCCCTGCTTAAAGGATACGAACGCTACCGCCGCACCCAAAAACTCGACCACTTCAGCGAAGAATACTTCGACAATTTTGATGTAGAATTAGACGCAGAACAAGAAGGTTTTCGCGTTTTAGCTAACAAAACTATTGTCGAAGAAGTCGTCAATCCCGATCACGAAATAGCACTTTCTGAAGTACAAGAAGTAGCCACGGAAGCTCAGCCTGGGAGCATCGTACTCGTAGATGTAACACCAGATCAAAAAGAATTTGGTCGCATGGCAGCGATCCAAACCAAACAAGTGCTGGCTCAAAAACTGCGCGACCAACAGCGCAAAATGATTCAAGAAGAGTTTAAAGATTTAGAAGAAACTGTTCTTCAAGCAAGAGTGCTGAGGTTTGAGAGGCAGTCGGTAATTTTGGCAGTTACCAGCAGCTTCGGTCAGCCGGAAGTAGATGCCGAACTCCCCAAACGCGAACAGTTGCCCAACGACAATTACCGTGCGAACGCTACATTCAAGGTTTATCTCAAAAAAGTAGGCGAAGGTTCTACTAGAGGGCCGCAGTTACTTGTTTCTAGAGCAGACGCCGGTTTGGTGGTTTACCTGTTTGCTAACGAAGTACCAGAAATAGAAGATGGGGTGGTGAGGATTGTCGCCGTAGCTAGGGAGGCAAATCCGCCCTCCCGGCACGTCGGCCCTCGGACTAAAATAGCAGTAGATACTCTCGATCGCGATGTAGACCCGGTAGGAGCCTGCATCGGAGCGCGGGGATCGCGAATTCAGGTAGTAGTCAACGAATTGCGCGGCGAAAAAATAGACGTGATCCGCTGGTCTCCAGATCCTGCAACCTATATTGCTAACGCTCTGAGTCCGGCTAGAGTAGATGAAGTGCGTTTGGTTGCCCCAGAAGGCAGGCGCGCTCACATTTTGGTCGCGGAAGACCAACTGAGTCTTGCCATTGGTAAAGAAGGTCAGAACGTCCGCCTCGCAGCCCGCCTGACAGGTTGGAAAATCGATATCAAAGATATTGCTAAGTACGATCGCGACGCCGAAGACATCAAACTGGCAGCAGAAGCAAGCAGGCTCGAAGAACTAGCAGGCGACGACTACGACGAAGAGGAAGGATCCGGCTACGACGGCGACGAGGAAACGGCAGAATTTGAGCAAGAGGAGCCAGCCACGGACGAAACCGCAGCCACAGTCTAAACACTGTGACATTCACTTTTATGTTTCTGGCACGGGAGACAAGGAGGACAATTCCCCTATTCCCCCCCTCTCCCACTCTCTCAACTCTCCCCGAATCACTAGAAATGAAACCGAACTACCGGTGTTGCACAAGTTGTCGAAAAATAGCTCCTAAGGAAGCTTTTTGGCGAGTAGTCAGGCTCTATCCTTCTCATCAGGTACAATTAGATCGCGGCCTCGGTCGTTCCGCTTACCTTTGTCCGGCGAGCCAATGCCTCAAAGCAGCTCAGAAAAAAAATCGACTTGGGCGATCGCTCAAAGCGCCTGTGTCTGACGAACTGTACCAAACACTTTGGCAGCGTTTAGCCACATCTGACTGTACATCTGACTCGGAATCGATCGGGCACCAAACCGACAATAGTTCGGCCTCGACTGTATAAACCCTCTTGGCAGCCCTACCAGTAATTACCGGTAGCGCCAGCTCTAAAACCCCGATCCGATCTGCCCACCAGTCTGGAAAGATTTGTGTCAGATTAGATAAGGGTAGGGTACTAGCAGAGGTATCCTCAAGGTGGAAAGACAAACTTTAAAGATTGATTTGTGGCAGTTGCCAAAATTCAGACTAGACAGTTCTCGCTTTCCCAAAAAAAACTTGAGAATTCTCCAACCGCAGACTTCAGCGAATTGCATCTTTTAGATAAAATTGCTGAGCGAGTACCAAAACCCCGATTCTTGACACTGAATCAATCACAGCGAATGATGTCGTCATTAGAACAAAAAATCAAAATGTAAAAACTGGTTGGCACAAAAGAGGGCAGAGTGGATGAACAACGGCAAAGTAAGAATTTACGAATTATCACGGGAACTAAATTTGGATAATAAAGACATCTTGGCAGTTTGCGAACGGCTCAATATTTCAGTAAAGAGCCACAGCAGCACAATTACAGAATCTGAAGCAGAGCGCATTCGCAAAACGGCGGAAAAATACGTAGCCAGCCACTCTACCCCCGGCAAGCCAGCTCCCCCCGAAAGAGCAGCAGCGCCATCTAGAGAATCTGGCCCTCATCCTAACGACCAACAAAAAAAGCAGCAAATTTTAGAAATACGCAGTCCAAAAGTACGGCCGGCTGGTGCTTCGTCCCAGCCCGCAGGCAACGAGGAGCAAAAAAACCAGCCTGGGGCCACCGTGGCCACTCCTCCAAAATCGCCCGCCTCTCAACAACTCCAGCCTCCAGCTAAACCAAATATCAATCGACCTGTACTCTCGAAGCCAAATGTCGGTGGATCGGCGGCAGCTTCAGAAACAAGCTCGGAAACTGTAGGTGCGATCGCCCCGGAAACAATTTCCCAGACTCAATCGCCTGTGGCACCTCAACCGCCGTCGGAAAAGGCTCCAGAACGTACACCCCGCCCGCCGGTCGCCCCTCCAGCGCCGCCCGGAGCAAAACTCACGTCGCCACCAGTCAGAGGGGCATCGGAGTCGGCTAGTCGCAACCCACAAACTCTGGGAAACAAGCCGGTACTGAAACTGGCCAGAACCGATCAAGACCAATCAGAACAGGGAGAAACTCTGGAAGCGCCGGCGAAACCGAGCCGCCCCAGCAGACCTGCACCATCCGGTAGCGACGCTCAAAGACCTCGCCCAGGTGCTGGTGGGCCAGTGAAAACAGCACTTGCCGATCGACCCCAGCAGGGCGGCCCGCGCCGGAGCCTTGCCCCCGCAACGTCAGCCGCTGGGTTGCGTAGCCGGGGCGGTGACATTTCTGCCACCGGAGAAGACGCAGACGATGACGGAGACGATACGTCGTTGTTGCTGGATACTCTTCTCCTTCCCAAGCCGACTCTGCCAAAGCCAGCCAAAAAGACACAGGTCATTTGGGAAGAAGATGATGACGAAAACTCAGATGCTGCCAAAGCTGCCAAAGCAGCCAAGGCCAAAAATCGTCGCCTCAAACCCATAGACGAGGATGACGATGACTTAGAAAATGGCTTGGATCTGCCAGCACCAGTCACCGTCAGCCTGTCTCTAGCCCGCCCAGCTAAGGCGAAGACACAAGCAGCACCAAAGTCAACACCAACTCCGGGCGCACCCGGTAGCAGCGGCAAAAATAAGAGACCGGGCCCTTCTCACGATAAAAGCTCTTCTGGTTCTTCCGGGGGACGCGGCAACCGCGGCAAAACAGCCGAAGCTAAGGTAGAACGTCCAGAAAAGCTGCTGCTGAGCAGACCGATGACCGTTCAAGAACTAGCAGTTACTTTGGCTGTTCCCGAAACCGAAATTATTAAGAGGCTGTTCTCTAAAGGTATTGCGGTCAACATTACCGAAACCCTGGACATTCCAGCGGTGAGAATGGTAGCCGAAGAAATGGGCGTAGAGGTAGAAACCCCAGAAATAGAAGAGCCAGCTACCAAAATCATCGAGATGATCGATGAGGCAGATTTGGAATACCTCCAGCGCCGTCCGCCAGTGGTAACGATTATGGGCCACGTGGATCACGGCAAAACTACTTTGCTAGACTCGATCCGCAAAACCAAGGTCGCTCAGGGAGAAGCTGGGGGTATTACCCAGCACATCGGTGCTTACCACGTGGATGTGGTACACGAAGGCAAGAGCCAGCAGGTGGTATTTTTGGATACTCCCGGTCACGAAGCCTTTACAGCTATGCGGGCTCGCGGTACGCGGGTGACAGACATTGCCATCTTGGTGGTGGCGGCGGACGACGGCGTGCGACCCCAGACAATTGAAGCTATCAGCCACGCGAAAGCGGCGAAAGTGCCAATTGTCGTGGCTATCAATAAAGTTGACAAGGAGGGCGCTCAGCCGGAACGGGTGAAGCAAGAGCTTACTGAGTACGGCTTGGTCGCAGATGACTGGGGCGGCGATGTGACGATGGTTCCAGTCAGCGCTATCCGAGGGGAAAACCTCGATACGCTGTTGGAAATGATTCTGACAGTCGCGGAAATGGAAGACCTCAACGCTAACCCGAACCGAGCGGCTAAGGGTACTGTAATTGAAGCTCACCTCGACAAGGCAAGGGGGCCTGTGGCAACTCTGCTGGTGCAAAATGGCACGCTGCGAGTGGGCGATATTGTGGTCGCAGGCTCTGCTCTGGGCAAGGTGCGGGCGATGATCGACGATCGCGGCGATCGCGTAGACCAAGCAAGTCCATCCTTCGCTGTGGAAGTGCTGGGGTTGCGGGAAGTACCGCAAGCTGGAGATGAGTTTGATGTCTTCGCTAACGAAAAAGAAGCAGCGGCGATCGCAAGCGGAAGAGCTACATCCCAAAGAGATTCGCGTCTACTTCAAGGTGGTCGGATCAGCCTCAGTGGCTTCTCTCAACAAGCTAAGGAAGGCGTTCTTAAGGAACTCAACTTGATCTTGAAGGCAGATGTCCAAGGCTCCCTGGAAGCCATTGTCGGTTCTCTGACCCAACTTCCTCAAAAAGAAGTTCAACTCCGATTGCTGCTATCTGCTCCTGGGGAAATCACAGAAACGGATATTGACCTGGCCGCAGCTAGTAATGCTGTGATTATCGGGTTCAATACTACTCTCGCCACCGGCGCTCGCCAAGCAGCCGACCAAGCGGGCGTAGACGTGCGGGAATACAGCATCATCTACAAACTCTTGGATGATATTCAAGGGGCGATGGAAGGACTGCTGGAACCCGAACTGGTGGAAGAACCTCTGGGTAAGGTGGAAGTGCGCGCTGTCTTCGCGATCGGTCGCGGGGCTGTGGCTGGATGTTACGTACTCGAAGGCAAGGTCATCCGCAACTGTAAGGTGCGGGTGCGCCGGGGCAACAATGTCGTTTACGAAGGTGTCCTTGACTCCCTCAAACGGATGAAGGAAGATGCCAAGGAAGTCAATACTGGCTATGAATGCGGTATTTCCTTGAGCGGGTTTAGCGACTGGGCGGAAGGCGATATTATTGAAGCCTACCGGATGGTTACTAAGCGCCGCACGCTATCTCAATAGTTTTGAGTTGTGAGTGTTGAGTTGGAAGAGAATTTTTGAGTGAAGGCAACTTGCATTGCCGATCGCTCCCAACTATTCTCTTCACTCAATACTCCCAAACTCATCGGACAGTTGACAGTTGACAGTTGACAGTTGACAGTTGACAGTTGACAGTTGACAGTTGACAGTTGACAGTTGACCGAAAGAAGAAGGAATAAGTCAAGCGTGAATTCGGAAGAAAGAAGAAAGAATTAAGAACTTCCTAATCGTCTTTACCCTTGCTTAAAATTGAAAATTTGCTCGCTCAAATAAGAATTACCGAAATAAACCAGATTTCTGCTTGTAAGTCCTCGGTTTGATAGCTAAATATTTACTCCTCGCATCGGATTTCAGAGTCAAGAGTGTATCTCAAAATCTCAAAATCCAAGATTCAAAACTCCTAATTCATAACTAATAATTAATTAAAGTGCGTTCTTTTTGGTCAGATCCTTTCTTGTGGATTCACCTTTCTGGGGTGGCTGCATTGCCGCTTTTCCTGGGACTGTGCTTGCTGGGACTTGCAGTGGGTTCTCCCACGCTCTCTGTCTGGTTAGAAGTGTTTTTAGTGGCTGTAGCAGGTATTGTTCCTGTGCTGTGGATGCAATGGTTCCGCCCTTTTTACATTTTTAGTATTTTAGTCGTGGCCGTGAAACCGCAGAATTTAACTTCTGTGCAGCAGCAGATGCTGACTCGGTTTAAAACTAAATTAAATCAAGGAATTGCTCTTTTTATCGCTGTTTTGCTGGCAGTAATTTTGTGGCAGCTATATCGATTTGCTCCCCTCGCTGCTGGGGTGGCTCCGTTTCCTCCTTCCTGGCGGTGGGCTGGATTGTTGTTGGCAGTTGCTGCTTTTTTAGCTAGCAATTTGTTTTTGCAGGTGTCTGCTAGTGTGATGGCTGTTTTGCTGACGCCGGAATCAGAATTTGCAGCGACAAAGCCTCATGTATTAGAAAACATTAGGCAGGATTTTACGATCGCACCTTGGCAAGTCGATCGACTTTTGCCAACTTTTGCGGGCGAGACAACTGTCGATCCGACTGCAGCCGCAGACTCAATCCCACCAGCCGAAGGCATCAAGAATGCGTCATCCAGCAGTACAGTCAACTCAGAACCTGCGGACACCAACGGCCCTACATCCCTAACCCAACAGTCGATCGAAAAGTGAAATAAAACATTAATATCGACATAATTGTAGTTTAAGCTACTTTATTTTCGACAGATGTATGCTGTGAAAAAATAGGTAATGCTCCGGCTCAGATAGAGATTATTAATAATCTTAATATTTAATATTTAATCGCAGGTTGTGGCTATTTTATATTGGCTATTTGGAGAAAAGAATCTATAATAGAGAGAGTCAAGGTAAGCTTTCAATCCTTACAGGGAATTAAAACAGAGGTATAACAATATGGCGAATTATCTACCGATCGCACAAGAACCTCAAGCCGCAGAGCCGATCGAGCTGTGCGAAGATTCTGAAATCTGGGGCAGTCTCAAATCCGCGATCGGAGCAAGTTCAGGATTTCAACGCTGGCAGCTAGAACTCAATTTTGAGAGTCAACAGCAAAATTGCACCATCGATCAGCAGGTTCGATCCTATCTGCGGGAAACTTTAGAAACTTTGGCTTACTGAGCGTAGCAAAACCAGAGATTGCCATAGTTTGTGAAATTTAACCTCAAATTCCGCCCTATCCCCTCCAATATGCTATGGGAGTTAACTTTCAACTTCGGAGTTCAAATTGCAGGGGAGAGATCTAACTAAATCAAAGATAACCTAGACATCGCCGGACAATCTGATACAATCAAACAAAAGTTGAACAAAAAACTATTGTCAAGTATCTCCCACCCTAATCATCATCCTCCTCCATCCTTGGAGTCAAAAAAAGAAATCTCCGACGTTGGGAAGAAACAGGAAAAATCAAAAAGCTTCTTGCCCTATTGGAACGAATCTTCTCATGAAATGTCCGAATGGTTGTCGTTGCCCACAAAAACCGATTGGCAAGAAGAGGCTTTGACAAATGCCAATGGAATACCGAGCAAAACCGGTGTAAACTCCTGGTACCGGAGCAAACAAACCTTAGTCCAGAACCAGAAATGCTTGAAGACGTGCTTGCAGTCCTCCACCGAGCGAGTAGTAGATTGTACTCTCGATGAAAGTATAAATCTTAAATCTCACAAGCTCAGGATTTACCCAAGTCAGGAATTAAATAAAGTCTGGCGTAAATGGCTAGCAGCCTGTCGTTATTGTTTCAACCAAGCAATAGCAATGCAGCGAAAAAAGCGATTAAGCAAGCTGGAATTGCGTAATTCAGTTATGCGAAGTGATTTACCAGAATGGGTAAAAGAAACACCTTGTCATATCAGGCAGAATGCTATTTTTGATGCTTACCGAGCATTTAAGGCAAGTTCAGACGCCAAGTTCCGTAGCGTCAGAGATTACTCTCAAACCATCAAGTTTAACGATTCAAACTTCAGGTCAGGCACTTGGTATCCTTCCTTAACCAAAGGATTAACCTATCATACTTCTGAGGTAATTCCTGATTGCGATCGAGGTACTCAGTTAGTCTACTGCAAGGGTCGTTGGTTTGGGGTGTTTCCTGTGCCAGTTACTTTGCCGCCTACGGTAGCAACAGGAATTATTGCATTAGATCCGGGGGTGAGAACATTTATGACCGGATTTGATGGCAATAAATTCCTTGAGTTTGGAGGTGGTGACATGGGACGAATAGCTCGTCTGTGCCAACACTTAGATAACTTAATGAGCCGAATATCTCAAGCCACGAAACGGCGCCGAAAACGGATGAGGCAAGCGGCTCATCGCATGAGAATACGGATTCGGAATTTAGTAGACGAATGCCAAAAACAAACCGCTTGCTATTTAACTAGCAACTATCGAGTCATATTTCTTCCAACTTTTGAGTCTTCCCAAATGGTAGCCCGGTCACGAAGAAAGATTCGTTCAAAAACCGCTAGAGCCATGTTGACATGGGCCCATTACAGATTCAAACAAACCATCAAACATCAAGCAAATATCAGAAACGTCAGCGTGATTGATGTCACAGAAGAATACACGTCTAAAACTTGTACCCATTGCGGTCACTTACATCAAAAGTTAGGTGGTTCTAAAGTGTTTACTTGCCCTGAGTGTGGCTACTCAATCCCACGGGATTACAATGGTGATGAAAGGTATATTACTGAAAGCTTTGCGGGATACCGCCTCTATCTCCTATGAGGATCAAGCGTGCTATCGTTACTTTGTCCGGCAATTGCCGGGTAAATGTCGCGTAAATGTATCAGAACTAGATAATTTTCGCACTCCCTCCACCCAAGCCTCAGTATCGTAGGGGAAATTGTGAGGCGACCAACCTTCTGTCGTTAAAAGTAGTTTATCTTTAGGAACTCCGGCTTCTTGAAACGATTTTGCTACTATCGGACTAGGACGAAATAGAAAATCAATTACATTAGACCTGTTGCAAAATAATTTTATGCTACGAGCTAGGGTTTGGCTTAAGTGGAGCAGATTGCAGGTTAGATCGGCACTTTACAATTATGAGTTAGCTCTGGGGGTCTAAAACTCAAAGCCTTTAATTGTTACATAGGTTTTTTTGCCAGAGGTCTATTGTGCGATCGCACAAATCAACCGCTGCTGACAAAATCCCCTACAGTCTAGGCAGGCGAATCTTGTTCAAAATGTCTTGCAGCCGTTCTGAAGCACCACCAAATTGTTCAGACAAAGCTACAAGTTTGCCGTAAGCTTCAACTAAGCGATCGCCCTCAACATTAACCTCTGGAGCAGGATAATTCTTCATAGCTTCCAGCAGCGTAATCTCGTTATCATTAGTTGCCGACAGCACCAAGGCCTCGCGCAAAGCTTCTCGATTTGCTTTCCCAGAAGGAGTGCGAATTACCTGACCCACTTCATCGAGAATTATTTCCCCAACTTTACTGTTGAGCGTCCTATTCAACAAGCTTTGACTAACTTTCACCGGTCTCATCAGACTGCGGCGAACCACTTCCGGGTCTTTTTTTGCCTTTCCCAGCAGCATTTCTAACCCGGGTGACATTTTCCCAGTTTCTGCAAAAATTTCTAATTCGCTGACTGGTAAAGTCATTCGGATCGCACTGTATTTGAGCACTACCTTTTCGGCCGCCGCCGCGGCACTGCTGTAAAACACGATTCCCAAACCTGCTGCTAAAAATAACGTCCACCGCCCTTTGCAAAATGACTTGCTCATAGTAAAATCTCCCAAAATCTTGTTCTACTTTGACTTTGACATATTTCCCAATATCCCGCCCATAGCACAAAGCCGAACACCAGCTCTTCTATAAGTGAAGGCTGGCGATCGGCTGAAATTTATTTAATATGTTTAGGGTCTTTATGAAAGCTGACCCCAATTGAACGAGTTACAAGCGGTTTATGATTAGGGTCTTTAAATTTGCTGACCCCAATTGAACCCACCTTCATATAATGACAGGGATCGATCGCAAACCAGGGTTTCGTAATACTTTCTTTATAATTATAACTTTTCCTTGCCTCAGGTATCTTTTTGTGTAGATTTGTAAACCTTTGTTACTTCGACTTCGCCGATCGGGCTTCGGCGCGTTGCTCCCAACGAAACAAGAACACCATCAAAGCCACGACTCCGACTTGGAGGGCAAAATTGGGTAAAGCAGAGCCAAGTTCTCGGCCCGAGGCAATTTTCGCGAGGAAAACTACGCCGCCGATAAAGCCCGAAGCGCCACAAGCTACGTACACAAACTGTCGTAGAGGCCGGTAGGGAGTAGCCATTTCTGCGGTTAAACGCTGGTATTGTTGGCGGCTGAGGTTGCGCGGGTTTTTTGGGAGTAAAGTGCGATCGTCAGAATTTGGGGCTGGCATAAATTTAGAGAATAAGATGGGACGGCGGTTGAAACCGCGTCTACAAAAACCCCAGGACGCCTCCGCGGAATGAAGAAAATAACGTAATTGTAATCGCTCAGTATTCAACCCGCGGAGGCGCGTGAAAGTTTGTGTAGATGCGGTTTCAACCGCCCGGTTTTCTTTACCTACAACAAATATCTCACAAGTTCCGGAATAAATCATCGTTGAATCAACATCACAACTGTCTGCAAACAGCCTACAAAAACGCCCAAAATCCCTCCTAAATTTACAATTCCCTGCAACTCGCTTTTGACAATTCCCTGAATAGCTAGCTCCAACTCTTCGGGAGAAGTGCCTTTTACTCGATCGATAATTACCTGGTCGATATTCAAAATCGGGATAGCCTGAGCTACAATATTTTCTAAATCCCGCTCCAGATAGCGATCTAACACCAAAGCCAGTTCTTTGCTAACAATTTCTAGGGAAGCGCTCATCACCGCTGAAGTTTGCAATCGATTGAGAATTAACCGCGAAATATTTTCCCAGTCAATAGATTTGCTCAACCCATCAAGTACCTCTGTGCCCCGCTCTTGAACGTAGCTGCGAACGCTGTCGCGCATAGTTTTTCGCAACTGTCTCACCGTCGAAACCGGTAAGTTTTGCATCGACAAATTTTGCAGCCATTCCTGAAGTCGCCCACGAATTCCCAAAGAAACAGTTAATTCTGCTAACCGCTGATTTGTGACTTGTCTGTCATCCAGACAAAAAGTCCGCAGCCGAGTTAAAGTGTTGCGTAAACCAAACAAATTGGCTACTACCCAATAAGTGCCGCTGGTTTTTTCTCGAAATCCTTCATCGACGATCGAAATATTGCGATCGGTCAAAAAGTCAATCAAAGCCTGCCGCAGCACTTCTGGCGGTATTACTACCTGCAACAGCCAATCAGACAACTGACCAGCTTGAGCTTCTGTTAGCTGAATTTCCAGCAAAACTTGGTCAAAAATTTGATTTAGCTGAGCTTCTAAAAAATCTTCCCGGCGCGCCAAAACTTTGAGAATTCGCGGCACAGATTCCCCGAGCAAGTCTCGCAGAATGTTAGCAAGAATTTTAGCAGTTTTTTGCTCTGTGTCTGCCTTTACTTGATCCAGGGCCAACTGCAACAGCCAGAGAATGACTGACTGCATCCGCTCAGTTTGAAGGAGGCGGCGCGCCAAGTTTTGCAGTTCCTGCGGCGTCAGCAGCGAACCCATGATTGTGTCGGAAATTCGCTTAGCCAAGCGCTCTTGGTTGCGGGGGATCAAACCGGGAGTGAAAGGCAACTGCCGCCCTTTGATGTAAATAGCTCGATAGGGGCGGAACAGCATTTTGATAGCTATATCGTTAGTGAAATAGCCAATAATTCCTCCCACTACAGGCGGGGCTAACAACAGCCAAAGTTCAGAGGGATTCATCAATTATTGGGAAATTGGGAATTGGGCGAAGCGAAGCGGAGGGATGGGGCATGGGGCATGGGGCATTGGTTATTGGTTATTGGTTATTGGTTATTGGTTATTGGAAATTAGAACAACAAGTAACAAGTAACAAGTAACAAATAACTAATAGCAACTGTCAACTGTCAACTGTCAACTGTCAACTGACTAACACCAATACTCCCATCATAGCTCCGGCAATGGGATAGTGGGTGGCGGTGGCAAATCCGGCTTGGCGGGCGATCGCGACTTGCTGCTCGCCGATCGGGAATTTTTCTAAACTAGGATTAATGTAGGCATATTCTTGAGTCATGCCAAATTGCTGAGCCACTGGCACCACGAGAGTATCTAGATAAAACTGCTGAAAGCTCCGCATCAGGGAATTGCTGGGGCGGTGGAGGTCGAGAATAGCAGCCTTTGCGCCCGGTTTGAGGACGCGGTGCAATTCCTGAAGACTGCGGGGGATGTCCGTCACGTTTCGCAAGCCGTAACCCATGGTGGCGCAGTCGAAGTAATTGTCGGGAAAAGGCAAGTTTAGGGCGTCAGCTTCTACCCAGGTAATGGGACTTGCAGGAGTGAGAAAAGGTCGATCGCGCTTACCTGCAACGGCCAGTTGTTCAGCAGAAAAATCTACTCCAAATACCGAACCGGTAGGCCCTGCTTGTTTTGCCAGCAGCAATGCTATATCGCCGCTGCCGCAGCACAAGTCTAAACAAGTATTTCCCGGGCCCGCACAGCTCCATTTCACTGCCATTTGCTTCCAAATCCGGTGCTGCCCCAAGCTTAACCAGTCATTCAATTGGTTGTAAACTGGTGCAATTCGATTAAATATAGTTTTAATTTTTTCTGCGTTATTAGTCATTGGTGATTAGTTATTAGTTATTGGTTATTTGTGATTAGTTATTTGTGATTAGTTATTGGTTATTAGTTATTAGTTATTTCTCTGTTACGAATAACTGTTGACTGTTGACTACTAACAACTGACCACTGCCAACTGTCAACTAACAACTGTCAACTAACAACTAACAACTGTCAACTAACAACTAACAACTGTCAACTAAAAACTGTCAACTGTCAACTGTCAACTAACAACTGCCAACTAACAACTGTCAACTAATTAATCACCCTGAAAACTCGTCAATACCAAAGCAACTTGTTGAGCGGCGAGGTGAACTGTTGTGAGTTCGTCGGGACGCAGGGAGCAAGGTTGCTTCCACTGAAGGGATATCAGGGCGATCGATCGACCTTTGTGAATCACCGGAACAGCCAAGTGAGCTTGAATGCCCGATTTTTGGTAGTGTGGCAGACTCGCTAGGGCTGCGTCGCTGGCAATATTCACAGCACCCTGAATAGCTTGAGAGGAGATCGCCTCTAAAACCAGAGGGTCATCTGCCAGCCAATTTTCCACACTTTTACCGCTGGTGTGAGTGCCTTGAACCGGCATTAAAGCAGTTCCTTCGAGCAATTGCAAAATACAAGTATCAGCCAAAAAGTTATCGCTCACAGCAGTAGCAATTGGGTCTAAAGTTGCTTCCAAACTTGGATAATCTACAGCCGTTTGCATGATGGTTGCTAACAGTTGTATTTGATTTTGGGCGCGATGCAATTCCTCAGTCCGCTGCTTGAGAACTTCATAAGTCTCGGCCGCCTTTTGCACCACCATTTTCAATTCGTTCGGGTCCCAAGGCTTGGTGATATACTTGTAAACCTGTCCGGAGTTAATCGCATCCACCAAGTCTTCAATATCCGTAAAACCAGTCAAGATAATTCTGACCGTATTCGGAAACTGCGGCACGGTTTTGCTGAGAAATTCCGTTCCCTTCATTTCTGGCATCCGCTGATCGGAAATGATGACGGCGACCTCGCCCTCAATGGCGAGGACTTCCAAGGCGCGAATCCCGCTCTCAGCTTTGAGCACGTTAAAATCTCGTCGAAAAGTGCGGTAGAGTAAATCCAGATTGTCTGGTTCATCGTCTACTACCAGCATTTTGGGTTTTTTTGGTCGGTGTAGTGTCATGAGCTGGCGTTTAATTTGATCGAGCTCTGGAATGGCATTATCCATAACAATACGATAAACTCCCCTTTGTAAATTTAGGCGAGCAACTATTCTGTAACAATAGTCTCATAACTCCCTTACCATAAATCTATCGCTCTGCCGCGACACGAGCCTTGCTAGTATCCAATTACACATAACTCAACGCTGGTTTTTGATTCAATTATGACTGATACACCGCAAGATTCTTCCCCTTCTAAACCTGCACCCTCCACTGATGCTGTGGATGTGGAAAAGTTAATTCGATCGCTCCGCCGCAAGGAAGGCACCTGGGTAGAGTGGGGACAAGCCTGCACGGCACTGTTGCAAGCGGGCTGCAACTCTCAGCAGATTTTTGAACAAACTGGTTTTGAGCCTATTCAACAAAATCAGGTCGGCGTTGCAGCACAAGTTTACACCAGCATGGTCAATGCTGGTGCTTCGGAGGAAGTTCGATCGCACTTTCTGCGGAAAGGTAGTGATATTTTATACGAGTTTCGGATTCTTTCGCAAGCAGAACGAGCCGGAGCGGCAGCTTTGATGTTGGCCCACAATTTGGATGTTGATGATTCCCGCCAAGTTGCTAAGGCGATGAAGGAGTTTTCGCACTTCGGGAGTCTCCCACAGGGGTTCACAGACACTCCTGGGGATGCTGTAGCTTACCAGTGTTGGCAGTTGGCGAGACAGAAAAGCGATTTGCAAGAGCGATCGCGCTTAATTGCTCGCGGTTTAAAATTAGCTAGCAGCCAAACTGCTAGGGCGCAAATCGAGCAGTTGCTGGTCGATTTTACCGTAGTTCCGAGGCAGGAAGCGCCCCGCTTACCAGTTTACAGGCTCGATACCGAGGAACAACTGCCTCGGATTGTCCCGGTTGTAGGCAAATTGCCGCTTTCTACGTCAGATTTGCTGGCAGTGCCTTTGCCGGAGGAAATCGAGCCCTTCCGCATGGTAAAGTTTTCGGGAGCCGGAGCTTGGGTGGCGATTCCCGGATGGCAGGTAATTTTGAACGCGGAAGATCCGGTGGCGGTTTTGGAAATGAGCGATCGACTGCCGGTACCGTTGCAAGGTAAAGTTGAAGAAGTTTTGATTATTGCCGATCGCGCCGAAAGACAGTGGGATGCTGAGAGTTATTTCCTGGTTGATAATGCTGGCAATCTAGAATTGCAATGGTTTGAAACATCCCCGCAGTTGTCAGTTTTGGGGCGAGTTGTTTTGGTGATGCGACCGAAGAAGATTGTGGATGAAGATTATACCAAAGATGGATGGCAAATTGACGATTAGGCAGTTGACAGTTGACAGTTGACAGTTGACAGTTGACAGTCATTCATAGGGTGTGTCGCGATCGAAAATCCTAAACAAAGATAGACAATCTCATCGCGACGCACCTTATATTATTTGCGATTCTGAATTTGGGCAGGAGTTGCACAACTGTTACATTAATTGACACTCCCAGGTCTAAAGACACTGAGATTCTTAAGAAATTTCGTTCTTAATATCCCTATTGCTAGGGTTCCTGGGCGCAATCCTTTTGCCAAAAAATGGTGGGCTGCTATCCTTGCCTTTGGGCAAGCTCCTCAAGCGTTTAAGGGTTTTTAGCCCTTGGTAACGCGAGAGTCCCCGCGTACCTTTAATGTATGGTAGGCATTTGCTTCTCAGGTTTGCACCTGTGTATCCATCCCACTATGCTTAGTATAAGAGCTTTTGCCCTTTTTACACTGCCAAAAATGTTAAGAATTAAGAAAGACTCACGGCGGTTAAAACCGCCCGCGTCGCTTTCATCGAGCGGTCTAAAGACTCTGAGTTTTTCGCTTCCCGACTGTTTTTTATAAAAAAAAAGGTACGTAGTTGCGCTTCAGCGCTCTTTATAAATATCAGGAAAGAGCGCTGAAGTGCAACTACGTACCTTAAAATTAACCCCCCATAAGAGTAACTGTTGCGTTCAGAAGTGTTGGGAATGATATTACGTGCGATCGCAATATTTCGGTGCTTGGTGCGTCGCTACCAGATATTCGATTTGCTCCAAATATGGTCTGCAAGCGACACACCCTACAAACTGATGGGTGGCCAAACGGGTCAGTGGCGGCACGTCGCAATTCACTTTTCCCTACAGGGGAATTGAAACTCAAATTGTCCTGAAAGAGGTGTCGCATTCCCGGAGAGTGAATCAGTAAAGTTGCTATTCACTTTTCCCTGCAAGGGGATTGAAACCAAAAAGGAGATATACATGGAATTAGTTGAATGTGGAAAATGCGATCCTGGCAATAAATATTCTGCATGGTATGCTGCTTACGAAGGTAAATATCGAGATTGTCATATCCGTGGATATGGCACTGGCGATACCAAAGCAGAAGCCAAAGAATCTGCACGCGAAGATTACCAGAATGAAAAAGAAAAGATTAAAGAAAAGTATTATTCTTAATCTGTCATTTGAGTCGCAATAAGTAAGGTGCGTCGCCATCAACAATCTGCAAGTTTCATGGAACAAGTCGTAGCGACGCACCCTACAGTCCTCCGTTTAGATCGTTCCGATGAAGAGCGGAATTGATATGACTAATTCGCAGCAGGCGGTTTCGGTTCTTGAACTTTCGGAACAGAATGCTGTTTCTTAAATCGAATTATACCATAAGTCGCCGCTCCAATTACTAGGAAATAAGGGCTATAAGCCAAAAGCCAAATGCCCAAAGCAAACAAACCTAAAGTTAATTCGCTCACAGAATGAGTCGCTTGTCCCCAAGTTTCCTGCACCCGCAAGCCGAGAGAAGGTTGCGGTTCTTGCTGGGCGGAGACTGCTGCTTCTAGAGTTAAACTAATAGTCGAATAGGCTACTTGATTCCGCAAACTTTTTAACTGAGCGTCGATGCGCTCGATCGACTCCCGAATCGTACTCAACTGCTGAGAAGCTTTGAGCACGTCGCCAACAGAGCCGGAGCGCTCCATAATTTTTAACACAACTTCCTCGGATTTGCGAAGGTTACGCAGCCTAGCCTCGCTGTCAACTAATTGCTCGCTAACATCCTCAGCCGTAAGCCCTCGGTTTTCGACACTTCCGAGTTTTGCTAAAGCATCTAAAGTAGTTTCTAACTTTTCTTGAGGTACCCGAATCTGCACGGTTGCAGTTTGGCGCACGCTAGAATCCGGCGGCTTTTGGTTTTGGAAACCCAAAATATCGCCTCGCTGTTTTTTCACAATCTCGGTAACTGATTTAGTGCTGCTGTCAATAGATTTGACAACTACACTGAGTTCGGCTTTTTTAATCAGTTGGGGAGCAGTTGCTGGAGTTTCTGCGGCTGGTTTTTTTGCGGTGTCAGCAGCAACTTTTGACGCTGCGCCTCCGGGTGTGCTTACAGGTGCGGGTGCGGATTGGGGAGCAGATGCGGCAATTTGCTTTTCAGCGCTGCGGGATGAGGTAAAGCCGTTTGCAGAGCCGGTGGGGGAAGTTGCACAGCTTGGTAAAGCAATGGCTGAGGATAAAGTTAAGAATGCTACAACTGCAAAACGAGTTGTGCTGTTGTTGGCTGGGTTTGGCTGGTGTGGCGGGAAATTGGTTTTGAGGTAAGTTTTCATTGGGGATTTTTCCTGTAAAAAGGTTTGGGTATTGAATTTTATGCTGGTTTTAATTTAAGCTCGGATAGATAGGGTTAGTTTAGCCGATACCAAAATGGAAACGGTAGAGGTTGAAGAGTTGTTGGTTTTTAACCGGACATCTATGCGGATGTAATGCCAGTGCGATCGCGCTTAAGCGTTCCGACTTTGACGGGAAATTCAGCAACTCGATTTCTGATACGGTTTGAAACTGTCGATCGCGAACAATATTTTTCTAATCTAAAATCTCAAATCTAAAATCGCATGACTGATGAATTTGATACTGATTTTAGTCGATCGACTGCCGAGATCGATCGCCCGAACAGCACTTTCTCCGAGTTAGAGCCCGCCGCGCTTTTGGCTGCCGCTTGCGGTAAAATTCGCGACAGCTTGCGTGCGGGCCAGCACGAGATGGCGGATTGGGCGGGCGGCCCCCTTGCGGTTTCGGCGGTTCCAGGGGCCGGGAAGTCTACAGGAATGGCTGCTGCGTCGGCAATTGCGATCGCCCGCAATCGACTTAACAACCGCCGTCAGTTAATTGTAGTGACGTTTACGCGATCGGCTGCTGCTAATATCAAAGCTAAAATTCGGGAAAGATTGGCACAATTGTCTTTATCCCAAGGCGGTTTTGCCGTCCACACTTTGCACGGTTTAGCTTTAAATATTGCGATGCGCCATCCCGATTTGTCGGGTTTAAATCTCGATAATTCGACATTAGTCACTCCAACTCAAAGTCACCGCTTAATTCGGACTTGTGTAGAACTTTGGATCGCCGAAAATCCGCGCCGATATCAAGTTTTGTTGGAAGGACAGCAATTTGATGGAGAAGAAACAGAGAGATTGCGGCGCCAATCGGTTTTACGCACAGAGATTTTGCCGCAGTTAGCTAAAACTGTGATTCACGAGGCAAAATCTTCCGGTTTATCACCCGAAGAGTTATTAAAAATGGGCGATATTGATTCTGGCGGTGGTTATGAAATTTTAGCCGTTGCTGGCGGTTTATATCAAAAATATCAGGCTTTGTTGAGAAGCCGGGAATTCATCGATTATGACGAGATGATTTTAGCAGCTTTGCGGGTGTTGGAAAATCCGGGAGCGAAGGCGATCGAGCAAAAGCAAGTATTTGCGGTGTTTGAGGATGAAGCACAGGATTCTACACCTTTACAGACTGAGCTTTTGAAAACATTGGCGATCGATCCCGACCGTCCTAATTCACCTCCTAATTTTATCAGAGTTGGCGACCCAAATCAAGCAATAAATTCAACTTTCACTCCCGCAGATCCGATTTATTTTAACCAATTTTGTGACGAATGCGAAGTTGAAAATAAGTTAGCAACAATGGACGGTGCAGGCCGCAGTAGCCAGATCGTTATTGATGCAGCTAACTTTATGTTGCAATGGGTAAACCGCTCAGAATTAGCGGGAACCGAACAGCCTTTTCGCGACCAAACTATCAAGACAGTTCCCAGCGATGACCCGCAGCAAAATGCCAATCCCGCCCCCATAGGTCGAGGCTTAGAATTGCATACTCCCCGCGATATTTACCAGACAGTTGAGTTAATTGGCAAGCGGGTAATTGAGTTAGTCGAAGAATTTTTACCTGCGGATTTTGTCTGGACAAATCACGAGCAAAATATTCAATCTAGCAGTGAATCGAGGGATGAAGAAAATCGCCCTAAATTGCCGTTAGAAAATCTAAAATCAATGGCTGTTTTGGTGCGGGAAAACAAACAAGGCAAGTTTATCAAAGAAGTCCTAGAAAATCCACAAAAACACGGATTGAGCTGCGATTTACGCAAATACGGGATTAAAATTGAGGATGTCGGGGAACGAGACAGACATTCTCAAGTACCTTGGGAAATATTAACATTGCTGCAATTTCTCGATCGCCCGCACTCACCAGACTACCTGAAAGCAGCATTAAAGATTTTGAGCGATCGACAACTCATCCCCAAACAAGACTATAATGCCTTCGCCACCAGCCCCGAACAATTCCTCTACCCAGGCCCCCTAGACCCCCAGCAGTCAGATCCAGTCCGCAAATGCCGTTATTTTTGCTGCGGTTTACTGCAAGCACGCTTAGAACTCCCGCCCTACCAAATCATCTCATTCTTAGCCTTAGCCCTGCAATACGACCAAACAGAATTAGCCACCGCCGACAAATTAGCCGAAAGAGTAGCAATCCAAACAGCCGGTAACAATTCAATGAGCAATATTTTGGGAGTGCTCAGCGAAATTGTTAGTTCAGAAAGATTTGAGCCTGTAGATGCAGATGACAAAATAGAAGAACGCTACACCAGCAAAGGTCAACTCACAATTATTACCATGCACAAAGCCAAAGGATTAGATTGGGATTGTGTATTTTTACCATTTCTGCACGACCAAACAATCCCCGGAAGCTTGCGAGTTTTGCCACAAACCAGATTTTTAGGAGATTTCACTTTATCCGAGGTAGCGAGAGCGCAAATTCGAGCCAGTTTGCACGAAAAACATCCTTTACCAAATCTCGGCGAAGCGTGGGAACAAGCAGGTTATTTGAAAACAGCAGAAGAGTTTCGATTGCTATATGTAGCCATGACGCGGGCCAAAAGTTTGCTGTGGATGGCAGCGGCTAAAAAAGGGCCTTTTACCTGGAACAAACCCGAGAATTTGCAAGAGCAAAAACCTTGTCCGGTAATGCCTGTTCTGAAGCAAGAATTTCCCGGAAATGTGATGTTGTAAAATAGATTTTTGGAACGAACCGCGAAGACGCAAAGGACGCAAAGAGAAGAGAAAAGAAGGGGTTTCGCAAAAAAACTTCTCCTCTCTTCCTTCGTGCTCTTCGCGCCTTCGCGGTTCGTTTAAAAAAATCTCATTCACAAATAAAATAAAATTGAAGCAGAGATTTCCAGAGAATGTGATGTTGTAAAATAGATTTTTGGAACGAACCGCGAAGACGCAAAGGACGCAAAGAGAAGAGAAAAGAAGGGGTTTCGCAAAAAAAACTTCTCCTCTCTTCCTTCGTGCTCTTCGCGCCTTCGCGGTTCGTTTAAAAAAATCTCATTCACAAATAAAATAAAATTGAAGCAGAGATTTCCCGGAAATGTGATGTTGTAAAATAGATTACTGAAACGAACCGCGAAGACGCAAAGGACGCAAAGAGAAGAGAAAAGAAGGGGTTTCGCAAAAAAACTTCTCCTCTCTTCCTTCGTGCTCTTCGCGCCTTCGCGGTTCGTTTAAAAAAATCTCATTCACAAATAAAATAAAATTGAAGCAGAGATTTCCAGAGAATGTGATGTTGTAAAATAGATTTTTGGAACGAACCGCGAAGACGCAAAGGACGCAAAGAGAAGAGAAAAGAAGGGGTTTCGCAAAAAAAACTTCTCCTCTCTTCCTTCGTGCTCTTCGCGCCTTCGCGGTTCGTTTAAAAAAATCTCATTCACAAATCAAATAAAATTGCACTAAAACTCCCTATGACAAACCCAGAAATTCGCACAGCTAACGTCACAATTCCCAACGGAGATTTGCAAATCGCGGCTTACCTAGCCCAACCCGCCACAACAGGTCAATTTCCCGCTGTTATCGTTATTCAAGAAATCTTTGGCGTCAACGCACACATCCGCGAAGTTACAGAAAGAATAGCAAAGGAAGGATATCTGGCGATCGCCCCAGCCATTTATCAGCGCCAAGCCCCCGGCTTTGAAACCGGCTACACGCCCGAAGACATCAAAATCGGCAGACAATACAAAGAACAAACTACCGCATCCCAACTGCTGAGCGACATCCAAGCCGCCATCGATTACCTCAAAACTTTACCCTCCGTCAAACAGCAAGGTTTTGGCTGTATCGGTTTCTGCTTTGGCGGGCACGTCGCCTACCTCGCCGCGACTTTGCCCGAAATCAATGCTACAGCGTCGTTCTACGGCGCTGGTATCGCCACTCTCACCCCCGGTGGTGGAGCCCCGACGATCGATCGTACAGCGGACATTAAAGGTACTCTCTACGCCTTTTACGGCACTCAAGACGCCAGCATTCCCAAAGAACAAGTTGACCAAATTGTCGCAGAATTGCAAAAACACAGAATTCCTCACCGAATTTTCAGCTACAATGCCGATCATGGCTTCTTCTGCGACCACCGTGGCAGTTACGACGCTACCGCAGCAGCCGAGTCGTGGGAGGAGGTAAAGCAGCTATTTCAACACGAACTTCAACCAGCGTAGAGAGTTGAAGATAGTGTTTGTAGGGGCGGTGCCCCCGTGCCCGCCCCCGATGGGAAGAAGGGGAGAGTGGGAGAGTGGGAGGACATCTTCCTTCTTGCTTCAACAACAGACAACTGTCAACTAACAACTGACAACAGACAACTGAACAACTGACAACTAACAACTGACATGAATTCCAAATCTACAGGTTCTCAAAGCGCAAAAGCATCCTTTTCAATGGATGATTTTGCTAAAGCCCTCGAACAGCACAATTATGAGTTCCAGAAGGGACAAGTAGTGCGCGGCAAAGTGTTCGAGTATGACTCAAATGGCGCGTATGTTGATATCGGTGGCAAGTCTTCGGCTTTTTTGCCGATCGAAGAGGCTGCTTTGAGAACGGTAACGGATTTGTCGGAAGTCGTTCCGCTAGACGAGGAACGGGAATTTTTAATTATCCGCGAACAAGATGCAGACGGCCAAGTTACTCTGTCTCTGAAACAGTTACAAATTCAGCAAGCTTGGGAAGATTTAGTTGCATTGCAGGAAACTGGTAAAGTGCTTCAGGTGCGGGTTTCTGGGGCGAATAAGGGCGGCGTGACGGTGGATGTTGAGGGAATGCGCGGTTTTATTCCCCGATCGCACTTAGCCCAACGCGATAACATAGAATCGCTGATTGGTCAATCTTTGACCGTGAATTTCTTGGAAGTCGATCGCGAACGAGAAAAACTCGTACTTTCCCAGCGGATGGCCACTCAATCTTCTGCCTTAAATCAGTTGCAAATCGGTCAATTAGTCGAAGGAACAGTCAGCAGCATCAAGCCTTTTGGCGTGTTTGTGGATTTGGAAGGAGTTAGCGGTTTGCTGCACATCAAGCAAGTCAGCCAAAAATATATTGAGAACCTGGGACAAGTTTTTGCCCCTGGCCAACCCCTGAAAGCCGTGGTAGTTGACCTCGATCAAAGTCGCGGCCGAATTTCGCTTTCTACTCGGGTACTCGAAAATTATCCAGGGGAAATGGTGGATAAAATGGCGGATGTTATGGATACCGCAGAAGAGCGATCGGAACGTGCTAGAAAAACTCTTTCTTAGGTTTTGACAATTGTAAATGTCTAAGGTATGTAGTTGCGCTTCAGCGCTCTTGGTATATTAAATTTATCAAGAGCGATCGAGTGCAACTACGTATCTTTCGGAGGGCTAAAGCCCAACAACGTACCTTTCCGGAGGGCTAAAGCCCAACAACGTACCTTTCCGGAGGGCTAAAGCCCAACAACGTGCCTATTGAGAGCGCTTTCATCGCAACTTTCCATTAAACAGTTTTAGCAGCAGTCGAACTTGTTTCAGTCTCAGCCTGTGCTTGCACCGTCCAAGCATTTTCCATATCTAGCGCTTGTTTTGCCTGATAAACTGGTAAGTCAAACCAGAAAGTAGTACCCACATTAACTTCGCTAACTAAATTAATTTTAGTGTGGTGCTTGTCAATAATGTTTCTGACAATCGAAAGACCTAATCCCGTGCCTTCTAGAGTGTGGACTCGGTTTTCTACCCGGAAAAAGCGATCGAAAATTGCCTGCTGATCTTCGGGATCTATGCCAATCCCGGTATCAGAAATTTCGATCCGCACCACCGGAAAATGGCTGGTATTTGGTGGTAATTTGTGGGTTCCGGATGCGTCGTCTTCGCGTGGATGAGCATCCGACTCTAGGAAATAGGCTCGAATTGCCACCTTACCACCGGACTCGGTAAATTTTAAGGCATTTCCTACTAAATTTGCAAATACTTGGAGCAGCAAATCGTAATGACCTAAAGCTGGCGGCAAACAGGGGTCAACTTCTTGTTCTAATTCAATGCCTTTATCCTTGGCATTTAACTGATAAGTCCGCAGGGTTTGTTCGACAGCTTGGGGGAGGTCAACAGCGTCCAATTGATAAATTCGGCAGGATTCTAGGCGCGATAAGTCTAACACGTCGTTGACTAAACGAGTGAGGCGATCGGTTTCTCGATTGGCAATTTCCAGAAATTCCCGGCGTTCGCTTTCTAGAAGGTCTTCTCCGTACTCGTGGAGAGTTTCGATAAAAGATTTGATATTAAATAAAGGGGTTCTCAATTCGTGAGAAACATTGCTGATAAAATTGCTTTTAGCCTCATTTAGTTCGACTTCGCGAGTGATGTCCTGCACTGTCATGGCAATGCCTTTGAGACTGTCTCGGTACTGTCCGGAACCTTGATGCTTCGAGGTTTGCTCGTAGAATGTACACTCGATCGCGTTTGGGCGTTTTGACTCGGTACAGGTATTTTCCTCGTCGCGCACGCAGCTTTTGCACAGCGGTTCGGTGCCCGGGGCTTTGTGGAGAATTACGGTGGTTAGCAGAATCCGAATTGTGCGGTTGACTGGTTCGCTCAGAGTAATCCGAAATTCGCCGCCTTCGCGATCGCCCGCAGCAATTTCGTACAGGGGTCTTGCTAACTCGCGCTGCACTTCCGCAGGTAAAATATTGACGACGTTAATGCCGATCGCATTTTTACCTTCCCATCCAAAAATCCGCGTCCCCGTCGGGTTGACTAAAATCACCTGCAAATTCGCATCCAGCAACAGCGCCCCATCAGCAATAGTTGAAACCAAAGTTTCTAGTTTCGCTTTTTCCGCTGTCAACTCTTCAATATTTTGTTCTTCATAACTTTCTAATTTCTCGGCCATCTCGTTAAAACTGCCGATCAACTCGCCCAATTCTCCTCCCAAAGGCAGGTCAACTCGCTGCTTAAAATTCCCGCCCGCGATATTTTTGACCCCAAATACTAATTGTTTGATCGGGTGAGTAATTGTCAGCGCATTAAATACAGCGCCCAAAATCACCATCACCCAAATCGTGACAAATACTGCTAAAGTGACATCCCTGGTCAGATTTGAAGATATAACTGCTGCGGGATTGGGGTTAATGCCGATCGCCAAAACCCCTAAATACTTGTCCTCGTGAATTAGCGGCACAAATACGTCAGTAACTTCTCCGTCTGGCGTCAAGTGCTGCCGCACCAAAGGCAAAGAAGTTAAATTTCTTGCCTCAATGTCGGCGATAAAATTATCTGGGAGTTTAATTTGGCGCCGCAGTGTCAGGGAAGTACGCACCTCAGATTCCGAGAAAGGTATCCCCAGAAAAATATCTCCTGCTTCGTCGCCGTACAGCATATAGCGGACGCTGGAGGTGCTGCTATAAAATTGGCGGGAAAAACGGGCCACTTCGGAGCGATCGTTTTTTGCAATCAACGGCGCCACATTTGCCGCCAATAGCAGACCGAGGTCACGGCCGTAGCGAGTATCGTTAAGTCTGGCGTCTTGCTGAATAGTATTCACGGCCCAAAAAGTCAGGCCGCTCATAATTAACGAAACTACGAGGGTAGCACCGGCCATCAGGCGAGTCTGGAGGGTAAAATCCGACCACCAGCGGGCAATAATTTCTCCGATTTTGTTTAGTATGGCCAGCATTTGAGCAGTTCACCAGTTGAATATTAAAAGGAAGATTAATTGAGTTTGTGGTCGATCGATTTTTCTGCCGCGACTTGTCCGCTACCGCCACCGCAGATGTGCCAAACTTTATTGTGGCACTTCTACCTTGAAATTGCTCTGCTTTGCTGCGGTCAAAACCTGTATCCTCCGGGGTTTTAATTCTATCTTCTGCCTGGGGTAGTTCTACTATCCCCAGCGTGTCCAGCTTTCGGATAGTAGCGGCCAGCAGGCCGCAATTCCTAATTTCGATCGACACTGGGATCGACACTGGGATCGACACTGGGATCGACACTGGGATCGACACTGGGATCGACACTGGGATCGACACTGGGATCGACACTGGGCTCAACACTGGGCTCGACACTGGGCTCGACACTGGACTCAACACTGGCCTCGACATTTTGATGAGCCAGCGCCCGAAGGCCGATATCCCGGCGGCAGTAAACCCCTTCAAATTGGATGCAATCAACTGCTGCATAAGCTTTAGAGATAGCTTGTTCCAAAGTTTCTGCAACCGCCGTTACCCCCAAAACGCGGCCGCCCTCGGTCACCAACTGCTGGTGCTTCAACTGAGTGCCGGCGTGAAACACTTCTGCACCTTTGGCTTCAGCTTCCTCGATACCTGTAATAACTTTGCCTTTTTGATAATTTCCGGGATAGCCCCCAGAAGCTAAAACCACGCAAACAGAAGCCCCAGACTTCCAGCGAATGTTGGAATATTCACCCAGACGCTGCTGACAACAAGCAAACACCAAATCTTCCAGGGGAGTTTCCAAGAGGGACAAAACCGCTTGAGTTTCGGGATCTCCAAAACGACAGTTGAATTCTAAGACTTGAAGTTCTCTTTTCGGTGTAATCATTAAACCTGCGTAGAGGACGCCCCGGTAATCGATGTTGCGTTTTTGTAGCGCAGCGAGGGTAGGTTCAAGAATTTCTGCTTGAATCCTGTCCATGAGTTTGGGCGAGACAATTGGCGCTGGGGCGTAGGCTCCCATACCGCCGGTATTGGCTCCCTTGTCGCCTTCGCCAATGGCTTTGTGGTCTTGAGCTGCCAGCAGCGGTTCTACTGTGATACCGTCGGTGAGGGCGAGAATCGAGACTTCTTGACCGGTTACATATTCTTCGACGACGACTCGGAGGTTGTCGGTGCCGAATTCGCCTCTAAAAATGGTGTTGATGGCGCTGTGAGCCATTTTGACGGTGGTGGCAACGGTGACTCCTTTGCCTGAGGCGAGTCCGTCTGCTTTGATGACTATGGGTACTCCTTGTTCCACAACATATGCCTTGGCTGCTTCTGCGCCTGTAAATACGGCAGCTTTGGGTGTTGGGATTTGTGCTTCCAGCATCAATTCTTTGGCCCAGGATTTGCTGGATTCAATTTGGGCGCCGGCTTTGTTGGGGCCGAAAATCATCAGTTTTCGCTGTTGGAAGTAGTCAACGATGCCTAGCGATAGGGGCAATTCCGGGCCGACGATGACGAGTCCGATGTTGTTCACCATCACAAAGCGTTCTATGCCTTGGAAGTCGTCGATGTTGAGCGACAGATTTTGACAGCCTTTTGTGGTAGCTGTGCCGCCGTTGCCCGGAACGCAGAATACTTGTTTAATCCGCGTAGATTCTAGCAGTTTTTTTGCGATCGCGTGTTCGCGACCTCCGTTCCCCACAACCAAAACTTTCACAGTATCCTCACCTATAAATTTTGTTCCCTGAATGTCGCATTTTCAGTGTTTGCACCTGTCTATCTGCTTTTTGCAGTGCTGTCAATTATGCCATGCTTGGCGCTAAGGAATTGCTAGATGTGGCACTTTTCTGGAGGAGTGGGGAGCGATCGCTATTTGCCAAAGCCTGGGATCGTGCAATAATTCAAGACTTTCGCCGGCGATTTTTTATAGGTTCTGCCTCGATTAAATCGTGCAATTAGCTAAAAAAAATTGCTTTTAAATATTCAATATTTCTCATACATTCGGCTACAAATAGCGATAAAATAAACAAGTTGATACCAGGAATTTTACTCACATGAAATCTAATCAAACCGCTGCGAGTTCGCCTGCCAAATTGAAGCGGGTGGGCGTTGTCGGCGGCGGCCAGCTAGCTTGGATGATGGGAGAAGCTGCTAGCGCGCTGGGTATTGAATTGGTAGTCCAAACTCCTAATGGTGATGACCCGGCAGTTTCTGTTGCTGTGGGTGCTGTTTTGGGGGCTGTTGATGATGTTTTGGCTACGGCTTATTTGGCAGATGGCTGCGATGTTATTACTTTTGAAAATGAGTTTGTGGATTTGGATGGTTTGCGAACGCTAGAACAGCAAGGTGTGTTATTTCAGCCGAGTTTGTCGTCGCTTTCTCCTTTGTTGGATAAGTACGTGCAGCGCTGTTATTTACAAAGGTTGGGTTTGCCAACTCCCAGGTTTTGGGCGCCAGATAGTATGGCGGATTTGGACTTAGATTTGTTGCAGGAACCCCAGGGAAGGCAGATTGGAGCAGGGGCTGTGGGGCATGAACCTATGTGCGGGGAAGTTGCGATCGACAATTTAGCAATTTCTGTTTCCGACAGCACACAGATAGAACAAAACTCGGAATCTGGGCCGAGAGACTTTCCCTTTGTCGTCAAAGTTCGCCGCCACGGTTACGACGGCCAAGGTACTTTTATTGTTAAGGATCGCGAGAGTTTTGAGTCAATTAGCGCTACACTTAAAGGTCAGTCTTTGCTGGTAGAAGAGTTTGTGCCGTTCGATCGCGAGTTGGCTGCGATCGCAGCTCGATCGGCAACTGGTGAAATTGCGATTTACCCGATCGTGGAAACTCAACAGCAAAATCAGGTTTGTCGTGTAGTGATTGCCCCCGCCGATATTAGTTTAGAGGTGCAAACCGAAGCTTGTGCGATCGCCCGTACTCTCCTCAATAGCTTAGAAGCTGTCGGCGTATTCGGCATTGAATTATTTTTAACCGCCGACAATAAGCTGTTAGTCAATGAAATTGCCCCCCGCACCCACAACTCGGGACACTTTACAATCGATGCTTGCAAAACTTCACAATTTGAACAGCATTTGCGCGCAGTTTGTCAACTGCCTTTAGGTAATTGCGATCTGAAATGTGCAGGTGCAGTGATGGTAAATTTGCTGGGCTACGAGTCTGCGGAGTCAGATTATTTAGAGAAACGAAAACAACTGGCACAAATTAGCGGCGCTTTTGTACATTGGTATGGTAAGAAAGTATCGCGCCCGGGCAGAAAACTGGGTCACGTTACTGTCCTCTTCGACGGGGACTTGGGGGAGAATGAAGGAAAGTCGGCTAGTGCGATCGCTCAAACCATTGAATCTATCTGGTATGCAACTTAACTTGCTTCAAGCTTGCCAAAATTTGGTTAGTTGCTGTATATTGAATAAAGGTTCTACTGCGACGTTGGTGACTGCCAATAATGTTTTTTTGATCTATAACTCTTAACTCTCGGGAATCAAGATGTTTGGACAGCAGTAAACTGGGCTTGTACCCAGAAACTTTAAGTCCGAGCCAACGGTGCCCACCTGGTAAAATACCAGGTCAAAAGCTGAGGTAAGACGGCGTTGCGGTGAACCCTTAAAATATTGATTGAGATAGGCGCTAATATGGCTAGCCTATTTTTTTTATGGGGAATGGGGCATTGGGAATTGGGAATGGGGAATTGGGAATGGGGAATGGGGAATTGGGCATTTTTGACTCTTCGACTACGCTGAGAGGACGAACAACTAACCAATAACTAATAACTAACAATACTTCGGAAAGTTTTTTAACGGCCCTGTAAGCCTTACGGAGGAAGCCCTGCCATTTTTAACGGATTTTCTGAAACTTAGCGCTGAACTTAAACCTTGAAAAAATAGTCCAGCATATAGCCAGCAAGGGTTTAGGACACTAGACTAGATCTAAAACTGTCCGAAGTATTGATACCAGGTTATGCTAACATAAGATTTAGATGCGTTCGCCCTGGAGGCAAGAATTGTGGTTACAGAAAGGGAACTTATTTGTCAGTTGAATTACGGAACTGAAACTGTTATGGCGGATGTGGTTATTTCCCAGTCCGACGACTGCTCTGTTATTGCCACCATAACTCCGCATCAACAGATTAGTTTGATTTCTTCAAACGTAGATTGTTTTATAGAAAGTATTCCTAATGGTTTATCTTCACTTTTGCTCAAAAGAACACCCATTACAATTTCAAAACAAAATATCCAGTTAGAAGCGAAGTTAGGTTTAGCAGAGCTTGAATTGCAGAAGCTTCGTCAAGATAGAGATATAGTTTCAGTCATAATGTATTTAACTAACCTCTTTGATCCATATTATTACAAAGAGGGTAGCAAATTTTATATTAATATTCCAGAGCAGCAACCAGTTGTATTATCGGCTCACACAGAAGGAAAAATATCGCATATTGCTGAAGTTTCTGAAATACCATACTCTGATTTAGAGAAGATCAAAAAGTTGGTTGATTCAATATGCTGGCTTTGTTCTTTCGCGTCTGGACGGCTTTCCGCAGTTGCCAGAATGGAGGTATTACGTAACGAAGAGCTTATCTCCCAGGAACTTACATCTGTTGATACCACACTAAACCAAGGGTCTAAAGTCATCTTTGATGTAGACGATCTAACCCAGTTCATTGAACACAGCTATAAATACTATCAGGAGAGTGTTACCAAATACAACCTGAATAATTTAATTAACTTAGGTCTTCTGGCTAAACATACACCTTATATAGAGGTTCAAACTCTATGGATGTGCAACTTTTTGGAAGTCCTGCGCTATAACTATGCACTAAATATTGGCTATCCCAAAGGAGATTTTACCAGAGATCAGAAAGATAATTTCTATTTAGTCACTAATGGAAGAAGAAATGGAAGAAGAAATGGAAGAAGAAATGGTTCAGCTTCTTTTCAAGAAATATTGAAACACTTCTGTGACAAAAATAGGCTCACGGGTTGGCATAGTCGTTTCAAAGATATTCGCGATAAGATCGTACATACTGGGAATATAACTGCCTCAGATCATCGGGAAAAAATCCAAAAATATAAAGACTTACACCATTTCTGCGATCGAGTGATACTTGCTCTTCTCCAATGGGATTGTGCTGGAGTGAGGCTTACTTTTCCCCAATGTGATGTAGTCTCAGGTCCATACATACCGATAAATTGCCTCCAGAATCCAGAATCTTTAGTAGTTAACCGGGTGGCATTTACTAGATAAGGCAAGAAGTTTACAAACGAGTTATGGGCAGCGAGGAGTTACATAAATGTAGAGCGGAAAAGTTGTATGAAAGTAGGAAAAGCAGAAAATTGCATATTTCACAATAGAAGTGTTAACTCTATTGGAAAGCAGGTTTTGCCTGATGTAACTTCAGACACTCTGCCATAAAAAACAAGCTAATCCGAGACAAATTAGAGCTATAAACCAGATTCCAGAAAGTAAGAGAACTGCGCCTAAAGATCCAACCCCTAAAGCAATCAGTTTCTTAACTTTGTTTTCACTACTATAGTCGGATGGATTTTCAAAATTCGTTAAGCTTGAACTACTGGAGGGATTGGATTCGAGGGTTTTCTCTTGTTCTACCTCTACTATAAGTATAATTTTCTTTTCCAGTTCTAGCCAACATTTATTAGGATCAACTTCTACTCCTTTACACTCAACATCCCACTGATTCTCAATCGAGTAAAACACAGCCATATAATTACTAGCTAACCAAGGATCGCTTGATGCTGAACGTACATTTGGATAGGTTCCATTTAATTTTTTATAAGCAGCGAGACAAGCCTTTGTGCAAACAATAAACTCTTCTAAATGCTCTTTTACAAGCTCATAACTTGCAGGTTTTGGTGACAAGCTTTTGTCAGTGGAGTTAACCATTGGAAGGAGACACCAGATATTTTTAGACGGGGTATCTAAATCTTTTTCCAATTGTGCCCCGATAGAGAGATTGTTTCCTACTGGCATACACTGTAGCAAAGCACCATCTTCTGGAAAAATTTGTGTTATACAGCTTGCTTTAGATATTCTTTTGCCACCTTTTTTCAGAGCCTCAGTTAAATCTTCTTGATTTTTGAAAGAATCATACACAGATTCTAACCTTGGTTGCTCAACTAGATCGTAATCTCTACAACCGAGAAGATTCAGAAAAGCATTTGCTCGAAGGGCTGACTGCCTATTGTTCTGGTTAAGAAAAAGATTTTGGGTAATCTTGCCATCCTGTACAGCCTTTTGAATATCCCCCAATTGATAAAAGGTAGTAGCCCTATTCATATAAGCATCCGCGTAATCAGCTTTAAGTTGAATAGCACGGGTGTAGTCTTCCAGAGCACTATTATGTTCACCTAGCTCATTTTTCATATAGCCTCGGCTGTAGTAAGCTTCAGCATAATTAGGATCTAGCTGGATTGCTGCACTTAAGTTTTTTATTGCTGCCCTTAAATCACCCCTCTGAAAATCAAGACTAGCTCGGTTAAAGTAATCCTTTGAATCAGTGCTAGAAATTTTAAGATTTGCGGTTACTAGAACACTTTGACCACACCCAGAAAAAGCCACAAGAATTTGCTCAGATGGATCTGTTATTTCATCCATCTTTGCTTGTACCAGGCGAATAATCTCCCTATCGTTATTAGCAAATTTAGGTAAGTCGCTTCTCGGAACATAAGCCAACTCTGATATGTCAATGTCAATACAGTTGTTTTCATCTAGATGCACACCCACGAAAATCAGACCAATTCCATGATCGTGATAGCCTTTTTGAGCAATTTTCGTAAAGCTATCCTTCGCACCATAAACCATCGTCTGGGCGTATTGTTCTAACTGCTCTTTAGATACAAGAGACATATTGACACCTCAATCTCCTAGAGTGTTTTGTTTGATTGTCTTATTAACTCAGCTAAATATCTAACCTGAACTTAAGGTAGTATTACATGAGTAAACCAATCCTATCAAAGCACCAATACCCAACGTTGTCAACAGGATACCCCCCGCCCGCGTTCATAAGTCGCCAGAGTCTTATTAATCCGTCCCACCCAATGATTGCACGCTAACTCAAAATCCTCTGGTTTCGGACTTTCTTGAATCAGCATCTTCAATCGACCAGTAGCCAACAAAATCAAAAAGATCGGGTCAGTTGGCTCAATTTTTCCCTTACTCGTCACGCAGATCCGGAGGCTCTGGCTCCAATTTTCCTTGCCAAGCGAGGTAGGTTTTAAATCATTAAAAATAGACTAAGAGTACCCAAAATGCAAGCATCCTGCGAACAGAAAAGACCTTTGGAAATAGAATTAAGCTTTCCCGTACAAACTTACGATATCGACTTTGCGGGAATCGTCAGCAATATTGTTTACATCCGCTGGTTAGAAGACTTGCGAATCGCACTTGGTGCTGCTTATTTCCCCATCCAAAAAATGCTGCAAAACGGCGTAGCTCCGATGCTGATGAAAACAGCAATTGAATACAAGCAGCCGATTAATATTTTCGATAAACCAACTGGTAAAATGTGGATTAGTAAAATGAAATCGCTTAAGTTAATAATGGAAGCTGAAATAATTGTAGCTGGTAAAGTCGCTGCGATTGCCCAACAATCTGGTTGTTTTATTGAACTGTCAACTCGCAAACCAGTGCCGATTCCATCTGAGTTTTCTCAAGCATATTTTGCACAGCAATAAATCGATAAATCTTTAGCCAAAATACTGTTTGTATTAAGCACTTCAGTCCTTTAATTTTCCGGACTAGAAATAATGCGAATGTCCAAAAAACTGCAAACATTCACAAATCTCAATTACTTTATGAATCATTCAACAGTTTCCAATACCGAAGTTGTCCGCCTTATCACCATCCCCATCAGCCACTACTGCGAAAAAGTTCGCTGGGCGCTAGACTTGCTAAAAATTCCCTACGTTGAAGAACAACACGTACCTGCTTTTCACCGCTCTGTTACCCGCAAATACGGAGGTAGCAGCGTTCCCATATTAGTTGCTAAATCTGGTATTTTTACCGATTCAACCGATATTTTGCATTATCTCAATACCCTAAGTTCATCAGATTTTTGCTTGTATCCAGAACAAGCTGAATTGCGTCGAGAAGTCGAAGAATTGGAAGAGTTGTTTGATACGAGATTGGGGGTAGATATTCGCAATTGGGGATATTATTATCGATTGGATAATCGCCAAACAATGCGAAAAGCTTGGTGCAAGGGGACGCCCCTGTTTGAGCGAGTGGGATTTGAAATAGCCTTTCCGTTTATTAGCGCCAAAGTGCGGCAACTCTACAGCATTACAGCAGAGTCAGCAGCCCTTTCGCTGCAAGGGATTCGGGAAGTTTTCGAGATAGTTAATCAAAGATTAGCAGACGATCGCCCTTATTTAGCTGGCGATCGACTATCGGCAGCAGACTTGACTTTTGCAGCATTAGCTGCTCCTGTGTTGCAGCCTCGCGAACATCCGGTTTTGGTGGCTAAAATTGAGGAATTGCCGATCGATATGGCAGCGGTAATTAAAGAATTGCAGGCTACTGTTGCCGGAAATCACGCACTCCGCTTGTACCGAGAGCAGCGCCAAGTTTACTAATGATACGACTTGTACCACAGGATTTTTAGCCTGGATCGGCAACGAATATTCACGATTTTGCCTGCTGTCTTGCTGTCTTTGCTGCTGCGATTAATTTGTTGTACAAAAACGGATCTGTAGACTGTAGCGGTTGAAGCATCGCATCAAATTTGGCTTCTTCTGCCTCCATATAAGCATCGATTTCAGTACGATTGGCTCAGATGCACCTTCCTACTGCCGTGATGCTGCTTGTTTTATGATGAATCGCATAAAGCGATCCATCATAGCGTCACTCGCAAACTTGCGAAATGTAACCAAAAACTTAGCTCCATTTCCTGCTGCATATCGTGCTTTCGGTTTCTCTGCTTTGAGGGCTTTTGATATTGTATTTGCGATCGCTTCGGGTTCAGAAGCAACCTTCTCATCATTGCTGAGTGCTAATAATTTTGCTCCAGTTTGAGCCGCCTTTGCATAGACAGTATGACCGGACATCCGCATCAATTTTTCGATCGCAATCGAACCCCATTGCGTTCTAATTGGTCCCGGTTCAACAATGATTACGTCAATCCCAAAAGGTTCAAGTTCAAGTCTAAGACAATCACTGAGTCCTTCCACAGCAAACTTGCTGGCGTGATACCAGCTTCCAAGCGGTTCGTAGATTTTGCCGCCCACAGATGTAATATTGACAATTTTTCCAAACGACTGTTCGCGCATCTGTGGGATCGCTAACTGTGTCAGCCTTCCCAGTCCAAAAACATTGATTTCAAATTGATGTCTTGCCTCTTGCATCGGAATATCTTCTAGAGCACCGTAAGAACCGTATCCAGCATTGTTGATTAAGATGTCGAGTCTGCCGCATTCACGAATGATGCGATCGACTCCCGATTTCATCGATTCGTCTTGGGTGACATCCAATTCAATAATTTTTGCACCTCTGGCTTCTAGGTGTTTCAATTTATCGATGCTTCGTGCAGATGCGTATACGCAGTAGCCATCCTCAAGTAGTTTCTCAGTCGTCGCCTTACCGATTCCACTTGAAGCACCTGTAATTAGAACTGTTTTCATCATTTTCACGCTCTCTATGTCGAGATCGTAACCGATCGCCCATCCACACAGCCAAGATTAGCCGATCGCCCATCCCGATCGATCGTCGCAAATCTCGCTTGCAGAAAGTACCACAAACGTGATACAGTTGAAGCTTGTGTCCAAATAACACCAGTCCATGCCAAAACTCAAAACTCGCAAAGCAGCCGCAAAGCGCTTTAGAGCGACCGGCAGCGGAAAAATTGTGCGCCGCAAAGCTTACAAAAGCCACTTGCTTTCACACAAAAGTTCAGCTCGCAAAAGCCGTCTCTCTAAGCTGGTCGTCATCGATGAGACCAATGATGGTAACGTGCGGTTAATGCTTCCATACTTGTAAAGTTTAACGGAAATTAAAGATGACACGGGTAAAACGCGGTAATGTCGCCAGAGCGCGCCGCAAAAAAATTCTCAAATTAGCCAAGGGTTTCCGCGGCGCACAGTCCAAACAGTTCCGCACAGCTAACCAACGGGTGATGCAAGCCCTGCGAAATGGTTATCGCGATCGCAAAAAACGGAAACGCGATTTCCGCCGCCTGTGGATTGCTCGGATCAATGCTGCATCGCGCCAACACGGCACGAGCTACAGCAGACTGATCGGCAACATGAAGAAAGCCAATATCGAAATCAACCGCAAAATGCTGGCACAAATGGCAATCATTGACCCCGCAACATTCGGTAAAGTCGTGGAAATGGCAAATCGAGCCGGATCGTGAAAGCTTGAATAGTTTTCCGACAGAAGAAAGCAGAAGTAGGAAAGATTTAGCTATCTGCCAGAGAAGGAAAACTCCTGATAAATCTAGGAGGTTGAGACTCATTTTCCTTCTTTGTTCTTACTTCTGGATTCTTGATTTTTCAGAAATTGCGATCGGGCTAGTCGATCGCCATTTTCGTCTTTTTATCAGAAGAATGGGTTTAAAACCCCGTCTTTTAAGACGGCTTTGTATTTAATCTTTTTCTATGTTACCATAGTATTAGTAGTTTGGTAAGCAAAATGCTAAAAGCCTTCAAGTACAGAATATATCCGACCAGTGAGCAATCCATTTTGCTTGCGAAGTCGTTTGGCTGTGCAAGATGGTTTTACAACTACACGCTCAATCTAACGTCTGAAACCTATAAGCAAACAGGGAAAGGATTAAGTAGAAATGAAATAATCAATCTTCTACCTTCTCTTAAGAAAGAGTACGAATGGCTGACAGAAGCACCATCACAAGCCCTGCAGCAAGCAGCCTTAAATCTTTCTAGTGCTTTCCTTAACTTTTTTGAAGGTAGGGCTAAATATCCTAACTTTAAGAAAAAGCGGAATAGACAATCTATTAGATTTCCTCAAGGATGTAAATTAAAAGACGATATATTGAGATTGCCTAAAATTGGTGATGTTCATTGTAAAGTCTCAAGGCAACCAGAAGGGACTCTAAAATCTGTCACGGTTTCAGTTAATCCATCGGGGGAATATTTTGCAGCCTGCCTCTATGATGATGGTAAAAATTTACCTGAAAAATCATCAGAAGGAAAGGCGATTGGGATAGACGTTGGTTTAACCCATTACGCTATTACATCCGATGGAACCAAGCATGGGAATCCTAAATATTATCGAAAATATGAAAAGAAGTTAGCTAGGAGACAAAAGCAACTAAGCCATAAGCTTAAAGGTTCTAATAACCGTCATAAAGCTAGGATTAAAGTTGCCAAGGTTCACGCTAAGATTGTCCGATGTCGCGAAGATTTTATACACAAACTAAGTCGTAAATTAGTTGACGAAAATCAAGTCATAGTTGTAGAGAATCTAGCAGTTAGAAACATGGTGAAAAACCACAAACTAGCTAAATCAATTAGTGATGCTGGTTGGGGAGAATTTTGTACCATGCTGAAATACAAGTCGGAATGGGAAGGAAAAACCTACATCGAAGTAGATAGGTTCTATCCCAGTTCTAAGACTTGTAATAACTGTTTAAATCGCGTGGATAGCTTGAGTTTGGATATTCGTAGTTGGCAATGTCCTAAATGTGGAGAAAACCATGATAGAGATATTAATGCTGCTAAGAATATTCTCTATGAAGGTTTACGAATTTTGGCGGTAGGGCATACCGTTACTGCTTCAGGAGGGAGAGTAAGACCGAGTAAAGGCACTGCTTTTACAAGGCATCTCCCTGTGAATGAAGAATCCTAGCCGTTTACGGCGGGGAGTGTCAAATAGTTGCCAAGGCAAATCTCACAGATTGCTAACAGATTAAAATAAATAAAACCTTCCACAAACCAACTAACATAAAAAAACATGGATAGTAATTTGCTGATTGTTTACCTGTCAGTTTTGTTGGCTATACTCGGCGGCAGTGCCTGGTTTATTGTGCGCCAGATTTTCAAAACTCGGAAGCTGGAAATGTCTTTGGAACGCTTAGAGAATAAGCTGACCATAGAAAAAGGAACAGCACAGGAATACTACGAGTTAGGCAGTATCTATGTAGATAAGAAACTTTACTCCCAGGCGATCGTACTATTTCAAAAAGCTCTGAAAAGCCAAGAATTAGCAGGCGAAGAAGATCTAGCATTTCTTTACAACGCCCTAGGTTTTGCCCACTTCGGCCAAGAACAGTACGACATCGCGATCCGTCAGTACAAAGAAGCCCTGAAGTTGCAGCCCGACTACGTTACATCTCTCAACAATCTCGGTCACGCCTATGAGCGCAAGAAATTAACCGCTCAAGCCTTGGAAATGTACGAACAAGCTCTTACCTGCGATCCAGAAAATGCCACTGCTAAAAAGCGAGTAGAGTCCCTCAGGAAGCGTTTGGTAATCTATAATTGAGGGCCGGTGTTACGAGCAATACAGATCCCGCAAACCTGGTTTCATTCAGAAACCGGGTTTTTTCTTCCCATAATCAAAGAGACTCGACTATCGAACACCTTAATGCGTTAGTTTTTAAGAACAGGAATTCACCTAATGCGAGCGATCGCAGGCGATCCCAACAGTTTAAACTACTGTCAAGATCGAAGCAGTGCCTGCAACATCGGTCAGTCCTAAACAATTGAAGGAGGAGAACGTAGTGACATCAATTCTCGTTGTCGAAGATTCGTGGTTGACTCGCAGGGTAATCTGCAAAATCCTGCGAGCAGAAGGATACGAGACTTGGGAAGCATCGAGCGGCCCGGAAGCTCTGGAACTTCTGGCCGCTAAGACCCCAAACTGTATGCTCTTAGATTTGCTGATGCCAGAAATGGAAGGTCGCGAAGTCCTGCAAGCCATGCGCGATCGAGGATATAACATTCCAGTCATCGTCATTACCGCAGATATTCAATCAACCACCAAATCCGAATGCATGGAACTCGGAGCCCTGGCAGTAATTCACAAAATGCCCAACTCAGACGAACTGATCGGGTGGATCAAAAAAGCTCTCAGTGCCAGCGAGGAGAGCGCCCCATGAAATTAAGCGCTCGACAGCTCGATGCTTTGCAGGAACTCGTCAACATCGGGATCGGTCAAGCAGCAGGGATTTTGAACGACATGATCGAATCTCCCATTCGCTTGCAAATTCCCTACCTCCAAATCCTGTCTCCAGCCGACGTGCAAACAGAATTAGAGCAGCACCTCAACGGCGAACAAATTTCCGCCGTCCAGCTCAAATTTACTGGTTCCTTTGGAGGCATTGCCCAGCTAGTCTTTCCCACCAACAGTGCGGCCACGCTCGTGACCATGCTGACTGGGGAAGAAGCTGGAACTCACGACCTGGATTCGGTCAAAATTGGTACGCTGAGTGAAGTAGGAAATATTGTAATCAACGGGGTCATGGGTGCAATCAGCAACGTACTTCAGCAGCGCCTGAACTACTCAATTCCCAATTACACGGAAGGGACGATCGCTACTTTGCTCACATCTGGCGGTTTGGCTGCTGATACAGTGGTTTTATTAGCCCAAACCCGTTTCATTATTGAAAGGCTTCACATTGAAGGAGATATCATCCTCATTTTCAATGTCAGTTCCTTTGACGCCTTGTTGGCTGCGATCAATCAACTTGCCGGGGGTCTATGATCGAGGAGAGCAAAACTATTGAGGAAAAGTTTGGAGTTCTCGACAGTGTACCAGTCGGCGCCTGCCTGCTGCGAGATGATTTTGTGGTGCTGTTTTGGAATGCCTGTCTGGAAGACTGGACGAAAATAGGGCGCGAGCAAATGTTGGGAACCAAGATCACAACTCATTTTCCTCACCTGAGCCAGCTCAAGTACGCAAATCGCTTCCAGCAAATCTTTGCAGGAGGCCCGCCAACAATTTTTTCTTCTCAAATTCACAAGCACCTGATTCCGGCAACTTGGCAAGAGGGCCAGCAGCGCATCCAGCAAACTACTGTGACGGCTGTCCCTGCACTTTCACCGGGCGTTGCAGAACTGAATATTCCCAACTTGATTCGATCGACTGTGGAGTTGGAACCAGATGGTATGGTGCGACAAGGAGATTCTGTTGGTGTCGGATTGCCATCAAACTTTCGGGATTCAATTTCGCCTTACGGCTTTATCCCACCAAACTGTCAATCGTTTTACGCCCTGTTGGTAATACAAGACGTAACCGACCTCACCCACCGCATCCAAGCTTACCGCACGATGCGAGATCAAGCTTTGGAAGAAGTGGAAGTGCGCCAGCGGGTGGAAGCAGAATTGCGCGAGAGCCAGCATTTCATCCAGCAGATTGCCGATGCGGCGCCTTATTTACTATACATTTACGACTTGACCGAACAGCGCAACGTCTATGTCAACGGTCAAGCTTCTAAGCTGCTAGGCTACACTCCCCAAGAAATTTTACAGATGCAAACAGCTTTGTACTCCAGTTTGGTGTACCCAGAAGATTTGCCGAGGCTATCAGCCCACCTGCAAAAATTTCCCTCAGCCGCAGACGGGCATATTTTGGAGTTGGACTATCGGCTCCAACACCGATCGGGCGAATGGCGCCACTTTCGCTGCCGCGATCAAGTGTTCGCCCGCACAGCAGAGGGTAAGCCCAAACAAATTTTCGGCACCGCTCAAGATATTACTGAGTACAAGCAGGCAGAAGAGGCGCTGCGACAGCAAAACGAACGGGAACTGCTGATGGCGACGATTACTCAGCACATCCGCCAGTCTCTAGATTTGGGCGAAGTGCTCAGCACGACAGTGACAGAAGTGCGCCAGTTCCTTCAGGCCGATCGAGTGATGATCGTCCGCTTTAACCCCTGCACGGGCAGTCACTGCGCCACACCCGCAACGGGAGCGGTGACAGTGGAATCTGTAGCACTCAACTGTCGGCCGATGCTGGGAGAAACCCTGGAAAATTTCTGTTTTGACGAGTTCTATCTTGAAGCCTACCAACATCGGGCGATCCGACCGATCGCGGATGTCTCCACCGCCGATTTGCCGCACGATCAAATTGACTTGCTCGCACAATTTGAAGTCAGAGCTTATTTGGTAGTACCGCTAGTGCAAGGGGAGGAATTGTGGGGACTGCTGATGGCTCACCAGTGCAGTCCCCGACAGTGGATGCAGTTGGAAGTCGAGTTATTGTCTTCTCTGGCAGCTCAGTTGGCGATCGCGATCAAACAAGCAGAACTCTACCAGCAGTTGCAAGCAGCAAACCTCAAGTTAGAGCGTTTAGCAACTTTAGACGAACTCACGCAGCTAGCAAACCGCCGTCGGTTCGATCAGTATTTAGACAGGGAGTGGCACCGACAAGCGCGGGAACAAACACCTCTGTCCCTAATTTTGTGCGATATTGATTCTTTTAAAACTTATAACGATACCTACGGACATCCAAAGGGAGACGAGTGTTTGCGGCAAGTCGCCCAGGCGATCGGCAAAGCAATTAACCGCCCTGCCGATTTAGTAGCTCGCTACGGAGGCGAAGAATTTGCCGTTATTTTGCCGAATACGGCGAGTGAAGGGGCCGAGCTGGTAGCCGAACACATACAGCTCAAAATCGCAGCTTTACAGATTCCTCACGCTGGTTCTCAGGTGAGCAACTACGTCACTGTCAGTCTTGGGATAGCGACTATGGTTCCTATCTCTGAATCCGAAGCCTCTATGGTGATTGACGCAGCCGACGCAGCAGCGAGTACGGTTCCTGCATCTAAATCCCCAGCCTCGATATTGATTGACGCAGCCGACGCAGCGCTGTACCAAGCCAAAGATCTCGGGCGCGATCGCATCCAAGTTTACCAACCAGACCCTCCCACAGCCAAGACCAACGGCACAGCCCCTCCCGTGCGCCCGGTTGACTTTTCCCGACCCAATACTAATTTCCCCTCACCCACAAGCGCTTGACTTCTGCCAATATTTGTGAATTCGGCATAGACACTGACCCGAATCCGGCACTAATACCATTAAATATTTTAGATTAAATATTTTAGATTAAATATTTTAAATTAAATATTTTAGAATGACTTATGACTATCAGGCTTTGGAGCTTGCCTACAGTTACATTCTTTTTTTAACCGCTATAACTTCGACACCGGAGACATTTTTATTCTAGCATTTTGGAACCAGCTTTGGTAAGAAAAAGTCTCAAATATAATCCAATACGGTTTACTTAAGGCAGATCCCCCCTAACCCCCCTTCCCAAGAGGGGGACAATAAAGCTCTTAAGTCCCCCTACAACCAGGGGGATGCGAGGGGGATCTCCGGGGCATAAAAAGTGTTAAGTAAACCGTATTGAAATATAATCAGTTTTTTCTGACAATTTTAGTGACTTTATACCATTTTTTTAAAGTTATGACAGACTTTAGCAAACAGGGAAAGTGGATAAATTACAATGTCTTGTCGTCCTCGATCTCTATCGGATCTTGAGAAAAATGGTACGATCACTTGTTTGACCGAGAATGCTCCCAGTATAGATTAAAGTTTAATATCAAGTCCGCTGCTACCGGACTTGTATGGTGGGCTTCGATCGCAATTAGCAATAGAACAATGCCACCAATGAAAGAAAGTTAAATCAGTAATTAAGTCTTGTTGTTGAATTAAGCCCTGACAGCGATGAAATATTACCTCTTCGGCTACCCATCTTCTAGCGTTCCAGCCAGATCGTATGGTATCAAGTGAGATCGATCGGGTCGGATGCCTAACCGTAGTTGCCTTCAACTTCTTCTACTGAAAGATGTGATTCAACAACCAGACGCTTGACCATAATTGTACGATCGCACGCTATATTCACCACACCGCCATTATAGCCAGGACGGTGCTACCGGACTTGATATCAGTAAAATTCAAAAAAGTCAAAAGTAATAAAGCTTTCAGTAAAAACAAGATTTTTTACTTTTGACTTTTGACTTTTGACTTTTTAGCACATCGAGTATCAAACTCAAAACTCAAAACTCTTAAGGCGCTGCCGCCGCCCTGCGGTTGGCAACAATCAGATTTGCCTGATACTCTGCCGCTTTTTGCTGAGCCTTTGAATGGTTGGGGCTAGTTGACGGCACGGCTCTCATAAGCTGAACCGCTTTCTGCCATTCGCTTGCTACCGCAATCCACTCTGCTTGAGATTGAGCCGTCTGTGCCAAAACTGCCGCCTTCTGAGCGTTGTTAACGCCTTCCCTCCAAGAGTCAGGCTTAGGCGCGGCGGCTTTTGGTGCAGGAGATGCTGCTTTTGGCGCTGGAGATGCTGCCTTGGGCGCTGGAGATGCTGCCTTGGGCGCTGGAGGTTTGGGAACAGGGCTCCCGGGCGCAGCAGCAGTAGTGGGAGCGGCTTTTGGTGCAGGAGGAGATGCTGCCTGTGGGGCTTCCCCAGATGCGCTGGGAGATGGAGATGTGGCTTTAGACGCAGGAGATGTGGCTTTTTTGGGGGAGGGCGAAGCTGCTTCGGGGGCGCTCGGTTCAGGGTTCGAGCCGCCACCGAAGGGGAAATTTCCAGTCAAGTAAAGCGCTGCGATCGCCCCCAGAGGCACTAAGATACCCACAGGTATTGCCCATTTTGGGAATTGTTTTTTCGGAGGGGGGGCTACATCTTCGTCTTCGTCTTCCTCGTCGTCTTCCTCGTCGTCTTCCTCGTTGTCATCTGGATCGAATTGTCCCTCTTGATAATAGTCTTCGCCATCCGGTTCGACATCATCTAAACCTACAGAGTCGTCAGGCATTCCAGTATCCGAGGCATAAAGCATTGGATCTGCGGGCATCAGATCTATTTCATCTTCCCACGCAGGGGAGCCGTCACCTGTGCGACGCCCGTAAACTTTGACAGTGTGAATTGATTCGACTCCCAAATTCGTCATCCCGCTGCGGATGAAATCCACCAATGCCATTTGACTCGGTACTTTGCCTGACTCCAGAGTTATGTGGAGGCAGCCGTTGTCCCGCGTCACATCGGCGTTGATGCCTTTGGGTTTGAGTGTACGGTTGATGCTAGATGCGATCGCTTTTGGATCGCCCTGCTTCAGAAGTTCCCGCAGGTTCTGTTGTGTCATGGTAGCGCTCTTGTTTTTTTTGGGGGGAGTGGAGAGCCGACAAATAATATTAATCGATCGGCGTTAGGCGGCGGACAATATTTATTTACCGAAAAATTGGGGTAGGAACCCCGTCCCGATCAGACGGCTTTCATAAAAATACTCGGTAAGTGGGAAACGAGCGAGTCTTTAGATCTGAGAGGAAAACGACTCGGCGGTTTCAACCGCCTTGAATCCCCTTGCGGGGTAGAGGGGTATGGTTGCCCCTCTGCGGAGATATGGTTGTCTCCAAGCCCTTACGGGTAATGTTAGGCAACGCCCAAGGTTATGAGAGCTTGAGAGACCTGCAACACTGTTGAGCGTGACTTTCAAACTGTTTAATTGCAGATGACAGAGCAAGGAACTAGCGAGAGCATTCGCTTGGTGTCGTGACTCAAATAACGTAGTCAGTTAAGACGCTTGGCCCGTCAGTATAGCTTGCTCAATTACTCTTACAAGCTCAGTGGCGTTGACTCCCTGAGTTACTGACGATAGAATCATAGATTGTTGATTCGTGAGATGTAAAAATCCGGTCTCAACTCTATAGTCCAAAAAAATCTTATAGGTTGGGGCATCAACCTATGGGCCAGGCAACATCAGACAAGCTGTGCTTGAAGAAAGCTGTTTGAATCCAGAATCCCATGCCTTTATGGTGGGGAGTATGTCAACACATTAACTTCTACTGTGGCATTCTGAGAGTATTTCTCGTAGTTATTGAGCTTTTTGTGCGCGATCGCACATCTAAAGATATATCCGATCGCGGACTTTGTTCTAAAAATTTACAGTAAGATATTGTCCGATCGATTAACGGCAGTAAAATTCGATCGCACGTGTGGAATACGAGTCCGCACTCTGGCTGCGGGCTTAAGCCCGCACTACAAACCGGCGAGTCCGCACTCTGGCTGCGGGCTTAAGCCCGCACTACAAACCGTTAAACCGTTGTTGTTATGGTAATCGACCGGACATGATATAATCCGCCAATTTTGCTGCGCGGTCTCTCGTCAGCGAAACAAGCTAGAAAGTTCTATTACTTTGGTTTGCAGGGTTGAGACTTCTTCCCGGCCCCGCTTTAAAGAAGCTTCTAACTCTAGCAGCAAAGGCAAACTTTTTTGCAGTTTTTCTAAGCTGGCGTTCTTGACTTCTTGGCGAAAGTAGTATACTCGTTTCGGATTGCCGAGGTCTAGAGCTTGAGCAATTTTATCATCGCGATCGCCCGCTTGGATCATCGCCTTCACCCACAGCCAAATCCGAAATTTACCAGTCAAGCCCGCCACAATCCTCAAACCAGGCTCGCTCTGAGCCGTTAAGCCCGCCAATAACTCTAAAGCACCGGAGGTATTGCCGGCGCGTATCGCATCGGCTAGCTGAAAGGTATTCTGGGCGTGACAGTGCACCAGTGCGGCGACTTCCTCGGGGTTGAGAGGTTGACTGCGATTGCCGGCAAACAGCAGCAATTTTTCGAGTTCGCTGTATAGCTGGCGCGTATCGCTACCGATGGATTCGGCCAAAAGTTCGATCGCGGTGGCGGTCAATTTAACATTCATTTCCCCGGCAACTTGGCGCACCCGCTGGGCTAACTCTTTTTCATTCCAAGGCGGAATCGGTGAAAATTCTCGAAATTCGACGGACTTGGCGATTAACTTGGTAGATTTGAGCCGGCTGTCGGGTTTTTTGACGGATGTCAGCAGCAATACGGTACTGGGGGGTATGACTGGCAGAGTGCGTTCCAATTGGGCTAAAAGTTCCGCAGAACACTGCTGCGTTACAGTAGTATTTGCGAGCCAGACAAAACGGCTGCCGGTGCCGAAGGGTGGCGTTAAAGCTCGATCGAGTCCTTCAACCACAGCGTCGGGTCGATCGGCAACAATCTTGTCATAGTTAAAACTAGCCCAGTTGGGGTCGAGGACTGAGGAGCGCAAACTTGTGACTGCTTGCGCGATCGCAAAGTCGTCTTCCCCCCAAAACAGGTAAATTGGCATATTTCAAGTTCAGCAGGCCAAAAAATCAGATTTGCACGATCCCGAAGTCCAACATATCCTGAATCAGACTGTTGATACAAAGTAAATGATTTTCTAGAAAATTCTTGAATAATTAGGTAAAAGCTGGTAGTGTAGATTGAGAAAAAAAAATGCTTTAGCGATTAAAACAGCTAAGACCATGGTCACTTAGAGTCATTATCATTTCCAGCAAATGTTGAAGCATCAAGCTGCTGTTAAATATGGCAGTTTTGTAGTAGGCATAACGGAAGAATACACATCAAAAACCCGTTCAAAGTGTGGACAGAAATTCAAATGGCGCTTTCAATATCTTGTTGAAAGCTTTGAGAGATACCTCCTTGACAGGAGAGCTTGCAGCTTTTTCTGTATTGCCATACACGGTAGTATCAGGCTTAGTCCTGGATTTGCCGGGTTAAATGTATCTGTTGGAAGCCCGCACGATAATATAAAATTTGGTGTGGCAGTATTTCACCGCGAGGAAATCAAGATTGGATGATACTTATCAAGCTTACGTAAATCGGGTGGCGCGAATGACGCTGCTGGACTCCTACAAGTCCCAGGTGGAACACATTCAGGAATCTCCAAAATTTAAACCTGATGAAGTCGGTCACAGAACTCCTGTACCTTTTCCGGGTTATTCGGTGATTACGCCACCTGCGGGAGAAGATGCAGACAATACTGCACTTTATACTAATTTACACTCGGTCCAACAACGGCTATTGCAGGAAATCGCGGACGGTGCGATCGTAGCACTGCCTCCTGATAGCTTCCATTTAACCGTGGCCGATCTGATTTGGAGCAGCGCTTTTCAAGATGCCTCCCAGAAAAATCCAGAATTTGAGGGGCAACTGCGCGATCGCATGAAAGATGGTTTTGCGGCCTGCAAACCCTTGGCGGGCGGCTCTCCCATACGCTGGACGGTGCTGGGGTTGATGGTGATGACTAGAGCTGTAGGTGTGTGTTTGGCACCGACGGACGAAAACTCTTACAAGCAAATTCTGGAGTTTCGTCGATCGATCTATCAAAATCCCGATTTAATTGCTTTGGGAATTGAACAGCAATATCATTTTACGGCACACATTACTCTGGCTTATTTTGGGGACACCGGGCCGAACCTAAACCGCGCTCATTTTTCTGCCCTGATGGCTGAGTTAAACGACCAATGGCTCGACACGCCCCAGGATTTGTGGGTGCACAAAGCCGAACTGCGGAAGTTTGACGACATGACTAGCTACGTGCGGCAACCAGACTGGCCTGTTTTTGAGTTTTGAGCCGATCGTCAAATATTTAGTGTTGGGCATTTGGCAGCATAAAAATCAAATATGCTGTCAATTGTCTAATACTTGTCGGTTAACTATTAACTATTCAAAAGCAGTGGAGCGCCGAGCAGTCGCCTTCAAGCCGTAGATAGGATTATTTACCAGATCTTTGCCGTAGGGCGTAAGACCTGAGAAATTCCCGTCCCGAGTCATTTCCCTGCGATCGCAACCATCCTTCCACCAACACCAAGCCAGCCAACCAATTTCCTGCTCTTTTAGCACCTTCAAAAGCGCTTGATAGGTAAAATTATTCTGGGGTGAATGATTTTCCTTACGGCCATCGATATCGTAGTAGCAGTATGCGGTTTTTCCCGCGATCGATTCATCTTGTTTGTTGGCGATTTCACCAAAGACGATCGGTAAATTAGCTTTGATGACTGCATTAAGATGCGACATTCCATCATAACCAGCCCAATAAGCGTGTCCGCTAAACAAAAGATAGCGATTTGGATCGCTATCGATTAATTCCCGACCTATCTTGGCGAACACTTCGATCGAACTACCGCAATCAGGTGCATCAATTGCGATCGGAACTTGCAAGTGTTGTCGAATCCTAGCAATTGCATTTTTATATGAGGTTTTATACGCCTCCAATGCTGCCACAGAATTGCTCGCCCAACGATAGACACCCAATTCGTTAGCAGGATTAACAATCAGATACCGCTGATGTTTTTTCAATACAGCCAAAACAGGTTCGGAAGTCCACCAAGGAATCAACTGGGTGTTGAGGAGGGTGGTATCGGGCTGACAGGTTAAGTCAAACAACCCCAGGATCGGAATAATTTTGTTCGCCTTGCATTTGGCGAGAAAATTATCCAAGTTTTGCAGCGAATAGGCAGGGCGAGTCAGTTGACCGTAATCCTTGTACCATTGGATTCTGACAGCATTGGCTCCTGTTTTTTCCAATTCTGCCAGTCGATCGCTTTGAGGAAAATTCCAGTCATCCAGGAGGGGTAGGTTAATTCCTCGCAGGACTATCTTCTGCCCGCTTGAATCAAAAAGATAGCGTCCCTTTGTATAAAGTGTATTCTTGGTTTGCGAAGGCTGCCTAGCGGGTTGGGCTAAAACGACGGGGCGATCGCCAAACATAACTGCACTTCCTATTGCAGCAATTAAACCGACACCTGCCTTCAAAAATTGACGGCGGCAAAGCTCATCAGACATCATGTTTTCTCCATAAATAGAACTTCGAGTAATTTGAGATGTAGCTGGCGATCGCCCGATCGACAAAAACAATTGGGCTTGTGAGATCGATCGGGAAAACTAACCTAATTAAAATCGGCGATCGCACTAAATGTTTGAAGGTTAGACCTAACCTCATTTCTTGCTTTTTTATAGAAAGCGAAGAAAAGAAACGAGACTGTACTAAGTAAGTCCACTTAATTAAAACCAAGATCTCCTTCTCTCAAAAGCTTACTGGCTGGCTTTTCTTCCTTCTTCCGACTTCCCTCGGACTTCTTCCTTCTACTTATTTCCAGCATGAAAGCGGATATCGCTTACCGTTCCACGTCGTCCAACCCGTGGTTCTATTGCCTGTGGGTTTAGGCAAATACCATTGATTGCCATCAGCATGGCGGAAGTACAATCCGCCTCGATCGGCCTGACGCGGATTTGTCAGCGGCACCCAGCGAGCTCCATTGTCAGAAAAACTGCCATTCCAACGCACGCCAGAAGTGCTGCTACAGATGTTACCGTTACAGGTGGTTTGGCTATCATCAACCACATTCCATCTCATCCGGGCCGATCGCCCGTCGATATTGCAATTCCAATCGCCGCCCCACCAGCCGACGGCTTGGCTAGCGATAGTCGAACTGGAAACGGCAAGGGATAAAGCAATGCCGCAGGATATCGTAATTAGTGAACGTTGCATTATAGTCGTCATAGAATTATTCCTCATGTTGGGAACCTCTCTTTTGACTCTTTATTTATTACTCAGCAGTCTGCACCAGATTTTTTATAAACTTGATTGTGGGTAAACAGGCAAAGAAGCAATGTTATATGCTGCCATGTCGATCGCTCCATAAAGTGTCGGGTAGATGTTTTATACGGTATGAGAACTTAGGCAGTTATGGGTCGGCAATCTGTGTTCCATGAGATTCTTCAACTCAACGCTTAAGTTAACCGGACAGTTAATGAATTGATTTTTGATATGCACCTTAAATTTTGGAACTCTGATTGATTTGCTTCCCTTTACAAGAAAGTTCGGCGCTATCGAAAATAATTCTATTTAACCCGTTGAATTCTCTGATTTACATCAGTCTGAAAGGGGCCGGTTTTCTCATCATTGATACAGTCCGCCTTGTTCAATTGAGAATTTTCCTCTTTACTCTTAAGCTCAATAGCGAAATCCAACAAAACCATCGATTTTTGATGTTGGGTTTCCTTGCGTCAACCCAACATACATCTGCTGTGACAGTTGTAAACTACTTCACAAATTGCCAAGAATAATCGATACGATATAACCCTCCATAATCCTTAAAGTAACATGAATACTGCGGGCTAATCGTGCTGCCATTCCAACGTGCGTCAAACGATGGAATCATCGCACCAACCGTAGCAGGTGGAAACAAATCATCTTCCCACCAATCTTTAAACAGTTGAAATAATGCCTTAAGACCCTCGTTTACTACGACAGTAACAGCCTTTCCGAGCAATTCTGAAAGCGATCCGCCTTCATTAGCCTTACGAGCTATAGCAGCAACAACCTCCCTTTTAATTTTGTCGTAAATAGTTTGAACCATGTCTGGCAAACCACCATTATCAACCTCAGATAAGATAAATGTGCATTGACAAAGCTTCGGGAACCCCAGAAAGTGGTTTGGATTCCAGAGATCGTAGAAGGCGTAATACCAATTTCCGAAGTAGACTTCTTCTCCATCATCAAAATCATTAGAGATTACTTGAGGCCCTAATTTACTCGTTGCACCACTGGGTTGTGTGATTACTGCTGCAAGCTCGATTTCATCATCACCACCTCCAGAAGTTTCTACCAGACATTTGACACGGTGAATGCGGAGAGCAATCTTATCAAACTCCGGACGCATACGTATGAATATATCCTCATTGACTTCACCAAAAAATTTGATTTTTTTCCGAAAGATCTTCCCATGCTTCAGAAATAAATCCGATGCACTTTCAAAAATTGGTTCTGGTTGCTTGAGTTTGTCAATAACACCCGCTGCAGAAAGATTTGAATACTTTCCTTCTCGAAGAAGATCCAAATTTTCTATTGCCGACTTAACATTGTTAATCGCAATTTTTTTCTTGAGATCGCTTAGTGCTGATAATCGCTTTGACAGTAGCATCTCAAGACTACCTTCATGAAATTCTCCTAATGGAAATGTTCCAGGATCTGCAAAATTTGCTGTAACTTTGAGAAAGGTTAACTCGATTGCATTTACAATTTCTTGAGCAAGTGGTAACAACTCTGGTACTTGTTCTTGCAAAATCGATCGGCTGTCGCTGTAAGTATCGACTTGTTCGCATTTCTGTTCGCAACTGTGCATAATTTTTAGTTTTTTTGTGTTGTCTGTTATTGGCACTCATTTGTGCTTCATGTTTATATATTTACAGATCGCAAGTCGATACGACCACTGGTAAACTTCTGGAGTTTACTATCAAAAAAATCAGGAAAAGGGGAGATAGTAAACAGGAAAAGTTCAGGATTGCAAATTACATTTAAATCAAAAAGTCTGGAAAAGTCAGGTGCAGCAACCCCATTGATTCACCCGTTAATTCGTGATATAATCAAAGGTATTCATCTTGCTACTCTAAGCCATGAATGCTGAAACAGAACTGTCTTGGGAACAAACCCAAAATCTCGTTAATACACTGGTATTAAAACATACTGAAAAACACCTCAGTGATGTTGAGATAGAGGTGCTTCGAGGCGCGTGGGAAGGTAAAAGTTATGGAAAGATTGCCGAACAGTTATTTCTGACTGAGAACTACATCAGTGGAGACGTGGGATATCGCTTGTGGAAAAAACTGTCAGCAGCATTAGGCGAAGAAGTAACAAAGAAGAACTTCCGACAAGCACTCAAGCGAGAATGGCAAAAAACTGCGTCAACACCAACATCGAATTGCACGGCCCTAGAATTTCCAGAAGGATTTTTAGCACCGGATTCTCCTTTTTATGTCGAACGTCCTCCGATCGAATCTGACTGTTACAAGGAGATTTTGAAGCCCGGTTCTCTGATTCGGATCAGAGGACCTAGAAAAATGGGGAAAACCTCTTTACTCAATCGAGTGTTGGCTTATGCGACTCAACAAAATTATCAAGTTGTTCGCATGAACCTGCGAAAAGCTGAAAAAACAGTCTTTACAAGCTTAAATAAATTTTTACGATGGTTTTGTTTGAATGTGAGTCGAGAACTCAAGCTAGAACCAAAGCTTGATGACTACTGGGATGAAGAAATTGGTAGTAAGGTAAGCTGTACTGGATACTTTGAAACCCATTTATTAGAACAGTTAGAGACGGATTTAGTCCTCAGCTTAGACGAAATTGATACAGTTTTTAACTATCCCGATATTGCTGAAGATTTTTTAGCTTTGCTGCGAGAATGGCATGAAGAAGCCACACTCCAAGAAAGTTGGCGAAAACTTCGATTAGTCATCGCTCACTCAACAGAAGTATATATCTCCTTAAATATCCATCAATCTCCATTTAATGTTGGGCTACCCCTGAGATTGCCGCCATTTAATCAACAGCAAGTCCAGACGCTAGCTCAGTTACATGGCTTAACTTGGACTGTTGAAACGACCCAATCGTTAACGGCGATGATTGGAGGGCATCCCTATCTGATTCGACTGGCCTTGTATCACCTTGCTCGTCAGGATATGACACTTCAGCAATTGCTGCAAGATGCTCCAACCCATGCTGGAGTTTATAGCGACCATTTGCGGTGTTGTTTAGGCAATTTAAAACAGCAACCAGAATTAGCATTCGCCTTGAAACAAGTCGTGACTGCACAAAGTCCTATTCAGTTAGAATCCCTAACTGTCTATCAGTTGGATAGCATGGGACTCGTGCATCTTAACGGCAACCAAGTAACACCAAGTTGCGAGTTATATCGTCAGTATTTCAGTACCAATCTTGTTTGAGGGTTGAATCTTCTAATCCGAATAAAATAATGAATACAACCTACAACGAAAATTATGAATACAAAGTGGGAGGAAGCTTACCGCCAAATGCACTCTGTTATGTAACGCGGCAGGCAGATCGGGAATTATTGGAGGCATTGGCAGCGGGTGAATTTTGCTATGTATTTAACTCTCGGCAGATGGGGAAGTCGAGCTTAAAAGCAAGAACTATGCAACTGCTAGAGGCGAAGAAAATTGCTTGTGCGGCGGTGGATGTGACCAAGCTGGGTGCTAAGCAAGTGACGGCTGACCAATGGTATAAAGGGTTAGTTGTGGAATTGGTCAGAGTTTTCAAGCTTTCAGGAACGTTTGATTTGAAGACTTGGAGAAAAGAACAAGCGGAACTTTCTGCAATCCAACAACTCAGTCTATTTATTGAAGATGTTCTATTGGTCAAAGTTGCTAGTCCTAGAGTCTGTATTTTTTTAGAAGAAATTGATAACGTCAAGAGCTTAAATTTTTCAACGGACGATCTATTTGCTTTAATTCGCGCTTGCTACGAGCAACGATCGCACAATTCCATCTATAATCGCTTGACCTTTTGTCTGTTGGGAGTTGCCACACCATCCGACTTGATGGTTGACAAGCAAATAACTCCCTTTAATATTGGTCGATCGATCGATTTGACCGGATTTAAGTTGGCAGAAGCTAAGTCACCATTAACTCAGGGATTAGTCGGAAAAGTAGCGAATCCAACAGCCGTTTTACAAGAAATTTTAGATTGGACGGGCGGACAACCGTTTCTAACTCAAAAGTTATGTAAATTGGTAGCAGAACAAGCCGAAAATTGCAAGCCGAATATTGAGCAATTGGTGCAACAATATATTGTTGAAAATTGGGAATCTCAGGATAACCCACCGCATCTGAGGACAATCCGCGATCGCATTCGTGGCAGCGGACAGCGTAGAGGTAGATTACTCGGGCTATACCAGCAAATTTTACAATTCAACGCAATTCCTGTAGAAGACAGTCCCGATCGCCTGGAGCTGCAATTATCAGGATTGGTGGTCAAGCAACGAGACAAACTCTGCGTTTATAACCGCATTTATGCGACGGTGTTTAACTTGGCTTGGGTTCAACAAGAATCCACTAGCCTCCGTCCTGATTTTTATGCCACTGCTTTATCGGGTTGGTTGGCAGCTAACGGACAAGAAGAATCATGGCTGTTGCGGGGACAGGTATTGCGGCAATCCCTAGAGTGGGCAGAGGATAAAAGCCTCAGCGATGAAGATTATCACTTTTTGTCAGCAAGTCGAGCTTTAGAACAACGCGATTTGCAACAAAAACTTGAGACAGAAGCCGAAGCTTCTAAAATCCTGGCAGAGGCGAATGAAGTCTTGTCGGATGCGAATCAAGTCCTGCAACAAGCAAACCGCAAAGCAAATCGACGCATCCGATTAGGGAGTGTCATCCTAATTGTGGCTTTGTTGAGTGCGATCGCAGCAGGATTATTGGCTAGAGAAATGCTCCAAACTGCACAACAAGAGAGAATAAAATCCTTCAGCCTAGCTTCCACAGCCTCACTGAATGCTAATCAGGAACTGGATGCTTTACTCGCCGCCTTGAAAGCCGCCACTCAGTTGAATGTTGCACCTCGGGTAGATACTAAAACTAGATCGTCCGTCCAATTGGCATTGCAGCGAGTCATGTTCCAAATTAGGGAACGCAATCGTTTAGAAGGACACAACGATAAAGTCAGAAGCGTAGACTTTAGTCCAGATGGTAAAACCCTGGCAACAGCAAGTGATGATAACACCGTTAGGTTATGGAGTGTGGATGGACGAGAACTCCAACGGTTGTCGGGACAAAATCAACTTTTTAGAAATGTAAAGTTTAGCCCGGATGGTAAACAGATTGCAGCCATCAGTGCCGACAAAAAGGTCAAGCTATGGACTGTGGATGGCAAAGAATTGATGACCTTTCCTGGTGGCGATGAAGAGAGTTTTATGGCTGACCTTTGTTTCAGTCCTAACGGTCAAGTAATTGTTGCATCTGGTGCGAATCATACAGTCAAACTTTGGCAAATCGACGGACAAGAAGTTAAAACTCTCACAGGACACAAGTATGATGTGTGGAGTCTCAATTGCAGTCCGGACGCTCAAAAGATTGTCTCCGCAGATTTGGGAGGAACGGTGAAGCTTTGGAACATGGATGGGCAAGAGATTGAAAGTTTCCAGGCAAATTCGCAATCGATTTTTGGTGTTAGTTTTAGTCCCGACGGTCAGTTAATTGCCACCGCAGGTGGAGATACACGGGTCAAATTGTGGAATTTAGAAGGAAAAGAAATTAGGACGATCGGCAAACACAATAATTTTGCCATTGGGGTGCGTTTCAGTCCAGACGGTCAAACCATTGCTTCGACAAGTGCCGATGCGACTGTCAAATTGTGGAACTTAGAAGGAAGAGAACTCAAAACGTTCAAAGGGCACCATACTGGAGTTTTTGCAGTTAGTTTTAGCCCCGACGGTCAGTCTATTGCTACTGCTGGAGGGGATGATACGGTAAGGTTGTGGAATCTGAGCAACCAAAACCATCAGATATTACACGGACATACCGATTCTCTATGGAGTGTGAGCGTTAGTCCCAATGACAAAATCATTGCCACAGCCGGAGACGATCGGACAATTCGACTGTGGAATTGGCAGGGGAAAGCACTAGCCATAATTAATGCTAAAAGCAATCAAGAATGGAACCGCATCGGGAGTCTGAGTTTTAGTCCAGATGGTAGGGCGATCGCGGCGGCTGGTTACGACAAAACTATCAAACTTTGGAATATCAACGGTCAACTACTGAAAACATTCAACGGACACAGCAAAGAAGTCACTGATGTGGGTTTTAGTCCCGATGGTCAAACCCTGGCAACTGCCAGTTACGATCGCACCATCAAACTGTGGCAGATTGGCAATGGAGAAGTAAAAACGCTCAGGGCAAATGCAGGTAAAGTTTGGAGTGTGAGTTTCAGCCGTGATGGTAAGTTTCTTGCCTCCGGTCATCACGATGGTACGATCGAACTTTGGAACCTTCAGGGACAACACCTGAAAACGTTTCACGGACACAACAACCATGTTGTGCGTGTGCGGTTTAGTCCCGATGGCAAAACAATTGCTTCGGCAAGTCATGACAGAACCATTAAACTTTGGACGCTAGAGGGTCGTGCATTGAAAACATTGAGCGGACATTCTGCTGGTATAACAGGACTCAGCTTCAGTCCTGACGGTAAAACCCTTGCTTCTAGCAGTGCTGAGGGCAGAATTCGGTTGTGGAATATCGAGACAGGGCAAGAGATTCAAACAATCCAAGGGCGCGGCTATCCTTTCTGGAATATTGAATTCAGTTCGGATGGTAAAACTCTTGTTACTGTTAGCGATGATGCCAAAGTAGAGCTTTGGAATGCCGAAACGTTGCTATTAAAGCAGCTAATTCCAGAAGGTTGCGACTGGATGGAGGATTACCTTCATCACAATGTTAGAGTAGACCGGGGCGATCGGCAGATTTGCGATCGCATCCCATAAAGGGCGATCGTACCGTCCAAACGCAGAATATCGCTGGGCAGTTGCTTTCAATCCATAATTATGATTATTGACAAAAAATCAGTAATTCTGGTTTTTTACTTTTTAATGCAAAAGTGACTGTACACGTTGTTGGTATTGGTTTAGATGGAGCTGCTGGGCTGAGCGAATCGGCGCGGCAGGTTGTAGAAATGGCCGCTCTGCTCATCGGGAGCGATCGCCATTTGAGCTATTTTCCCCAGCAATCCTGCGAGCGCTGGGCGTTGGAAGATTTAACCGAAGCAATTCTGGAAATTAGGCGTTGGTTGGCCGCAGATGCGAATTTAGAGCCAGATGCAGGGACTTTTTCGCCCCCCTCCACCCCCTCGCATCAACTGATTGTAATTTTAGTAGCCGGAGACCCGCTCTTCCACGGCTGGGGAAAGTTGCTCATTTCCCAACTGCCGCCGGATAAATTGACTTTTCACCCCCATGTAAGCTGCGTGCAGTTGGCCTTTAACCGCTTGCACATCCCTTGGCAGGATGCTCATTTTGTGGGTTCCCAAGGACGTTTTTTTGAGGAACTGACGGCCAAACTCAAGCTGGGTGTTGAGAAAATTGCGGTACTCGCAGACGAAACTCGCACTCCGGCGGCCATAGCAAGTTTGGTGAAAGCTCTGGATTTGCCCACACGCTACCAGTTTTGGGTTGGCGAAAATTTGGGTTCCGCCGAAGAGCGCGTGGGTTACAGGTCTCTGGAAGCTTTATTGGGAGAGGATTTTGCACTTCTGAGCGTGGTGGTGATGCTGCGGCAGTCCCCGCCGACAGAAGCTTTGGATTTGGGAAAGTTGCCTTTGTTGGGTATTCCCGATGCAGCTTTTATCGGTTGTGGCGACAGGCCTGGTTTGACGGTGGAACGGGAAGTGCGGGTGTTGGTACTGGCACAATTGGCTTTGCAACCCGAACAAGTTGTCTGGGATGTAGGTGCTGGTAACGGTTCTGTGTCGATCGAGATTGCTCGTTTATTCCCGCAGTCCGAAGTATACGCGATCGAACAAACGGTTTCTGGTACTTCTGCGATCGAACTCAATTGTCGCCGTTTTGAGTTACAAAATGTGTTTTCGATTCACGGAACCGCCCCGGAAATCTTGCACCGCTTGCGTCCGCCGCACCGGATTTTTATCGGGGGTAGCGGTGGAGGGTTGACTAAAATTTTGGGCGTTTGCGCTCTGCGGCTGCTCGCTGGAGGGTCGATCGTCCTAGCTTTGGATGTTTTTGAGGATATTGCTACTGTTTTAAGCTGGATTGGCGATCGGGTGCGCCGGGAACCCCACTGGAGTTACCGCATCGTGCAGGTGCAGTTGTCGCGTTCTGTGTCTGGGGGCAGTTTGACTCGTTTTGATGCGTTGAATCCAATTTCGATTGTGACGATCGATCGACATTTGAATTAATTCTAGAATTTTAACCGCAGATGAACGCAGAGAAATCGCTTGGCGTTGCTGATTTACGGTATGAAAGGCTAAATAGGTCTGTCATAGAAACCAGTATCCACAAAGGTTTTGGATTTTAAACTTATTTTTTTCATACCATGATTAAGCAACGCCATCGCTTTAATATCTTAACCTTTTCATTACTCCAATCCTCGGACTTCCAGGTAGAGGTCGCCCTCATCTGTCAACTGTCAACTTTCATAGGGCGGGCACGGGGGCACCGCCCCTACAACTATCAACTGTCAACTGTCAACTGAATGAACCGAGCAGTCTAATTGGACTTTAGTCCGAACGATCGCACCAATAATGCTGATTTTTTCGGACATGATATGATAGCTGAGATAGCGTTGTTCGCTCTCGTTGACCCAGGTGCAAATTGATTAAATCAACTCCATGACCGCAGTAAATTAAATTAAATTAAGGTACTAGAATTGTGCAAATAAATCAGCTAGGGTTCCTATTTGTTGATGTTGTACTCTCGGCGATCGCCCTGATCGTTCTAATTCCGGTTGCAGTCCTATTCCTAGAATGCTGTGCAGCTTTCCTGTCCAGCTTTGGCACTACAGCGGAAACTCAAGAACCCCGCCCCAAAGTAGCAGTTTTAATTCCCGCCTACAACGAAGCAGCAGGAATAGCCGCCACCATCTCCACTATATTGCCACAGCTAACGCCCCAAGACCGGCTGTTAGTGATTGCTGACAACTGCACCGACGCCACAGCAGAAATCGCCCGTAACAGCGGTGCAAGCGCGATCGAGCGCCACGACACAGAACGCAAGGGGAAGGGATACGCCCTAGATTTTGGCTTGCAGTCGATCGCCTCAGACCCCCCCGAAGTAATCATCATGGTTGACGCCGACTGCATTTGTCAGCCAGACGCGATCGATAAATTAGCCCGGGTGGCAATGGCAGAACAAAGACCGGTGCAAGCAACATATTTAATGGAACAACCGCCCAATCCTACCCCAAAAGATTCGATTTCAGCCTTAGCATTTCTAGTGAAAAACCTAGTCCGGCCCAGCGGATTAAAACAGCTAGGATTCCCCTCATTGCTAACAGGTACGGGCATGGCTTTTCCCTGGTTAATCATTCGAGATGTTCCCTTAGCCAGCAGCAATATCGTCGAAGATATGCAAATGAGCTTGGATTTGGCGATCGCCGGACATCCAACGGTATTCTGCCCCGAAGCCCGAGTCACCGGATGTTTGCCGCAGCAGCAACAAGTAGCTAAAACTCAAAGAACCAGATGGGAACACGGACACTTACAAACCTTGCTAACTCAAACTCCCAGGCTGGCGACAGCCTCCATTGAGCAACAGCGTTTTGACTTAATGGCGATCGCCCTCGACTTATCCGTCCCTCCCCTATCGCTTTTAGTTGCTATCTGGCTAGCCGCTTTTGCCGCCTCAATAGTAGCAGCAGCGATCGGAGCATCCGCGATTCCCGCCATATTATTAGGAGTGCAAGGATTGCTAATTTTAGTTTCAATTGTCAGCGCTTGGGCAAAATTTGGGCGTGCCGACATTTCCGGCGCAACTTTGTTATCCGTACCTTTTTACATCCTGTGGAAAATCCCTTTGTATCTGGGTTTTATCCTGAAACGTCAAACTAAATGGGTGCGTACAGAACGCGATGTTTAGTATTCGGTAATATTCGGTAGGGTGCGTCAGCCAGATAGTTGATACTACTCAAAAATCTCGTTTCTGACGCACCTTACAATAAATAAATTGGTACTTGACATGATATGCTATAATTACACAGCTTGGCTAAATAACACTGCGCTGCAACTGACAGCAAAAGCAGCGAAAAAAGTTAACCGTGCAACGTAGCGGCTGCGGTTTAGCTAGATAATTAGATAGCCGTTTTTAGGTGGTAGCAGTTTTGTCCAATGTTGAGTGTTCGAGTCTGTTTAGCTTAACAGTTGGGGTAGTTAAAAGCCTGAGTTTTTTTCTACGGTGCGATCACCTCCAAGTTCCCGTTCTGCGTTTTTTTCGAGAGTTTAGTGAGAATCACTCAGAGTGCTTTCACCCGAAAGACATTAATATCTTGTAATTTTAAGTGGCATTTTTTCCGAAAAATTGCCTTGGATATGTTATAATCAACGGAAGTTTATTTTAGCTTAATAGCTGATTGAATATGCATAAAATCGTATCATCCCATCTCAAGAGATTCGTCTTGGAGCAGTCATTTGATGAGCTTGATGAAAGCAAGCAATTTGAGAGGTTTAGTAACTTTTGTATTGTTTACAAATTCTATCCAACTCGCTTTGATATTAGTGCTATTACCAGCGAAGATGATGATTGTGGAATTGATGGGATATCTTTCATTGTTGATGGAGAATTAGTTACGACTCGTGATGAAGCCAGTAGTATATTCAAGAGACCTAAGAAGAATGTCGTAGTTGATATTGTTTTCATTCAATCAAAAAGATCGGAAAAATTTGAACGAGGTGAAATTCTCAAGTTCGGTGATGGTGTATCAGACTTTTTAAATGATTCACCTAACTTGCCTCAAGGAGAATTTATCCAAAACTCAAAAGATTTGTTTAATACTGTAATTGAAAATGTTCATAAAATAACTCACGGCAAACCAAATTGCCATCTGTTTTATGCAACAACAGGAACATATCCCCATGCAAAAGAAATAGAAGGAACTTTTAAGAATATTCAACAGATAATAAAAAAATCTGGATATTTCAAACAAGTGACAGTTCTTCCAGTAGATAGAGACGAACTGGTAAAGCTCTGGTCACTAACATACTCAGGCGTAGAAGCGAAATTTGAAGTAAAAGGGTACACACCCTATCCGGAAATTGCTGGTATTAAAGAAGCTTATCTTGCTATTGTGCCAGCTCAGAATTTTATTAAAAATGTTTTATCCGATGAAGATGGGAAACTACGTACTTTTATATTTCAAGAGAACGTTAGATCGTTTTTAGGGCAAGATAATCCAGTTAACAAGATGATTAAACAAACGCTCGTTGATGGAAGCGGAAGAGCGAGATTTGGTATTCTTAATAATGGAATTACAATTATTTCCCCCAATGTTAAAGTACAAAGTGATTCAATATATATTGAAAACTTTCAAATTGTTAATGGATGTCAGACAAGTAACGTACTTTATGAAAATAAAAGCATTTTATCTGATGAAACCATGCTAACTATCAAGGTAGTTGAAGCTACCGATCCTGATGTGATTAGTGAGATTGTAAGAGCAACTAATAGCCAAACTAAAGTTGAAGACATTCAATTTCTATCACTCAAGCCAATTATACGTAAGGTTGAGGATTTCTTTGAAGCATTAGCAGAAGATAGTGATGAAGAAATTAAACTATATTTTGAGCGAAGAGACCGTCAATTTGTTGGACAGGGTATACCTGATAAGAGAATATTTGATATTAAGCAGTGTTCAAGAGCAGTTGTATCAATGTTTTTAGAACGCCCCGATCTTGCTGCTAGATATCCGACTCAAATGCTTGAGGAGTTACATGAAAAACTTTTTGATGAGCGCAATAAAGAAATTGCTTTTTATACTGCTTCCCTTGCCCTATATAGAATTCAATTGCTTATTGGTAATAATAAATTTCCGTATAACTTTGGCAAGTATAAGTGGCATATGTTAATGTGTATTAAGTACTTAATCTGCGGCAATAAAGGCCCCGATTTAACATCTAATAATCTTGAAAAATTTTGTAAACGAATTATAGAAGTCTGTAAAAATTTGAATGATGAAAGCTTGAATTACTTTAAGCAAGTAGAAGATGTTATCAAGCAAGCTGGAGAAGTGGATCGCGATAAATTAAAGGCGAAATCTTATGCGGAAGAACTGAAAAAAATAATACACACTAATTTGGCTACCTAAAAATGCCACTTGACCTAAAAATGTCACTTTTAATTACACCTCATTGAAGCCCACATTCCTCACCCGATTGCGTGTCACACTACAAATTTTGGTAGCTTGAGGAAATTCGGCTGGCGATTTCAACTTTAATTTCGCAAGTCAGGATATAAAAAAGATTCCGAGATTAACAACCTGCTATCCTCTATAGTGCCTGGAGGTGATAAGAGTGGCAAAGAATACAGTCAAATTTCTAGATGTTGTTGCCTTAACTGTTGACCTTCCTGAATACAACCTGCGGCGCGGGCAAGTTGGGACAGCGATCAAACTGTTGGCTGATGGTGCAGCATTTGAGGTTGAATTTAGCGATCGCAACCGGTGCACTTATGAATCTGTCGGATTGCTCAGAGAGAAAATCATGGTGTTGCACTTCGAGCCAGCATCACCCGATCTCAAGCCTGAGATGGTTACAGCGTAAAAAACATATCGGAAAATAAAAACAAAAAAAATCTGAAGCTGGAAATTTCCAACTTCAGACTTTTACTAACTCCCCGGGTAGGATTTGAACCTACGACCAATCGGTTACACTTATCCCAACGTTTCCGAAGGGCGCGGACTATATCATCATCCCTAAAACGAAGACTTATCATCTATCGCGGGATGTCGGGCGCTGTGAGATTTATTGGTTAGGCTCCTCATCTCTAGTCTCTGCACCTTTCCGGCTACTTGCGGTCGAAACCACTGCCTTTCGCTGGACTTGGCTCAAGATTGCCGCCACCCAAAGTGCTGCGGTTTCCTTGAATTCACCCGATTTTTCAGTACCCGTTACCGGATAAAGCTGCTATGTCACTAGGGCTTTTGGTTGATACCAAAGGCTTGGATTCATTACAGCCGATCGCTCTGCCACTGAGCTACCGAGGATTGCGTGGTTTTTGTCACCCACATTTACTAATAGTAGCTGAACTGATTCGATTTGGCAAGGCCTTTGACAAACTTTTTTATTTGTCATACAGAAAGCGGGTTTGGACTGCTAATGCAGCCCCATTCTCATTCTGGCGAGGCGCTGCTGCGATTCTGGATCGAGGGAATTGGACAGAAAGCGACTGGGGTTCTGTTTGCGGGATTTGTGCTGGCGCTCGCTACGGCGGGCGGTGGATTCTACGTCAGCCTCTAGTTGTTCGGCGGACATCCATTCGGCGCCGTAGCCGACTACTGTCAATTGCTGCGCTCGGTCTGATGTGGCGACAATCATCCGCCCTTTGCCTTTGACCGATCGCAATTCGTAGCGCAAACTAGCACAAGACTTTTCAATATAAGTATCTGCCGTCTGACCAAAGTCAGTGTAGTGCACTGATAAATTTTTAGTAATAATTTCTTTAACGCTCGGAGTGTCTCGATAGTGAGCGTCAAACACGAGTCTGGCCTCAAAATCTTGAAGAGCGCTGTAGTTAACTAAAACCTCAATCAACTCGCGGCGGGCTGTTTCGAGTTCGTCGCGATCGCGCTTCTCTCGGAGTCGAGGCCAAAGTCCAATCATGTTATAGCCGTCTACAAGTAACACTGCTTGCGATATATAGGGTGACATGGTTCAAGGCTGAAGAGCTCCAGCAGATAGAGGACGTTATTTGCATTGTTCATCAAAGCTTTTGTTAAATCTTATTACAGATTGATGATTGATTGCTACCTCCGATCGCAATAATTAAACCCCCCAAATCCCTAGGCGTCTGGGATCTGGAGGGCAATACGATTGTCGGTTTTCGATTTTCGATTTTTGATTAAAGAATGGGGAATGACTTGTCACATAAGGGTTTGGAGTTTGCTTAAAGTTGCATTCCTATGGGAAATTGGTTTGGGATTTGTGCGATCGTCTTCTGCAAGCAACGCTTACGAACGATCGATAAATTTTCCCGCTTATTCGACAGATTCGACGGATACGGGCGATGGCTGACGCCCCGCTTCGCTATGGACAACCACGGGCAGAGATATTTTCTCCACCGCAGGAGTACAGCCCAGCCACTGCACCGACAAGTCCGCAAACTGCTGCGGGGCCCCACTAACGCAAAAACGAGTCGGCAGCGCAGCACCCGAATTTCGCAGCCCTAAAACTTCTAATTCTCTTGCAGCAGCAGCCACCACGCGCACCGCAGGATCGATTAAATTCACCCCAGCAGGCAAGAGCGATCGCAACACGGGAGCCAACAGGGGATAATGAGTGCAACCGTAAATCAGCGTATCAATTCGCTGCTGAATCAAAGGAGCCAAATATTCCCGAGCCACCTCAGAAGTATAAGGATCGTGAATCCGATTTTGCTCCACCAGAGGCACAAAAGCCGGACAGCTAACCTGCCATACCCGACAAGAATCGTCCATTTCCAAAATCGCATTTCGATAGGCATTGCTAGCAGCCGTAGCCGGAGTTGCGATCACCCCGATCCGCTTGCCTTGCTGCACCGCCGCCTGGGCCCCCGGCAGAATTACTCCCAGCACAGGAATATCAAACTCAGCCTGCACCATCTCCATCGCCAAAGCAGAACTGGTGTTGCAGGCCATAATCACCATTTTTACATCTTGTTCCACGAACCAGGCCATAATTTCGCGGACAAAATGCACAATTTCCGACGCAGCCCGAGTGCCGTAAGGCAGCCTTGCGGTATCTCCAAAATAAAGTATTGATTCGTTGGGCAATTGTTTGTATAACTGCGTCAAAACAGTCAAACCGCCCACGCCACTGTCAAATATACCGATTCTTTGTTGTCTGGAGTCTGTTGTCATTTGTTAATAGTTAGTTGTCTGTTGTCTGTTGTCTGTTGGCAGGAAAGCAGTTGTCTGTTGTCATTTGTCTGTTAACTGTTGGCAGGAAAGCAGTTGTCTGTTGTCATTTGTTAATCGTTTTCTGTGGCTAATAACAAATAACCAATAACATTAATCAACTGTCAACTGTCCACTGTCAACTGTCAACTGTCAACCGCCCATTATCTTTGTTGAAGATAATATAAAATGCCACGAGCGATCGAAGCCGCCATTTGACTCCGGTAAGCTGGATCGGAAAGTCTAGCAGCATCCTCAGCACCTGTAACAAAACCGACTTCCAGCAACACAGAAGGCATAGCACTCTTCCTCAGAACATAAAATCTTGCCTGCCGCACCCGACGGTCTTTCGCCCCCGTCCCATCCAAAATACTGGCGTGAATCACCCGGGCTAAATCTTCCCCGCTATCGAAATAATAAGTCTCAATCCCGCTAATATCCGGGCGACTCATGTTAATCGCGTTGGCGTGAATGCTGACAAACAAAGCAGCATTCACTCGCGATGCCAAAGAAACTCTCGGTTCTAGGTCAATTTCGCTGTCGTCAGTCCTAGTCATTACCACTTGCACGCCCTGCTGTTCTAGCAGCCTTGCCACCTGATATGAGATATCTAAAACAATCTCCTTCTCCTGAATGCCCCCAATCCCGACGGCACCCGGATCGCGGCCGCCGTGGCCAGGATCTATCGCCACTACGACGCGGCGGTTAGAACCTTGGGGCAAATCACCCGCTCCTATACTGCTTCTCGGCGGCAACGGCTGCGGATTTGGATCGCGAATCAAAGGTGACTGCGCGCTACTACTCGATCGCAATTGCAAGGACAGCACCTGCGGGTTAGGTCTCGTCACCCTGCCTACCTGTACCCCCGATCGCGGCTGCACCCAAATCACCACAGTCTCCGCGTCTTCCTGGCTGGCGGTAAACGATACAGGACTGTTGCCATCGAGCTGAGGAATTTGCCCCGCCAGGGAACTAGAAGCAAGCCGAATCCAGTAAGCTCTTGATGATTGATCCCAGCCGCTGGTATAGGAGACTTGGCGGTCAGTTCTCACCACGAATTGCGTGCCGTTGCTCGATAAATCAATGGATTGAACTCTCGCTAAACTTCCTTGAGCTGGTCTCCCAACAGTTAAAGGTTGGGAGCGCGTCAGGATTGGCGGACTCGTGCCTCCTGGCGATAGCACAACCGAGCCAGAATTGCCGACAGAAGCCCGCCACTGAGTATTAGAACTCTTCATCCGCAAAGTTACGCGGGTAACGGGCGGATCTGTTGGCAGTTGCCGGACTTCAATCTTGTCAACTCCGTGCTTGCCATTGGTTTGAGGCTGTTGCCCGCCTGCGCCCGGAGCTAAAGTAGCTCCTTCAATATCGAGGGTGGCGATGTCCCCGGCCCGACTTTGTTGAAAATTAATTTGGGGGTTGCCACCGGCAGTACGGATCAAAAAACCGTCCGCCGTCACCTGAACGTTCTGAACTACAGTCGCTTCAGCAGATTGGGTTTCCCTTGCTGAAGGTTCAACCGATAATCTTTCTCCCCCGGGTTCTGAAATCGAATTTTGAGTTCCTCCCCGTACCGGTGCGGGTAAATCTACTGTCCACTCGCTGGCAGAAATGCCCCGAAATTTTACTTGCTGGGGGTCTATGGTAAACCCGTCTTTGAGTTCGACGACTATTCTGGTGGTATCGCTGTCAAACTGTCCTACTCGCACAGATTCGATCGCCCCTGAGAGCGGTTTGTTGACCGAGGGACTGCCCAGACTCGTCCCCGGTAAGTCGATTACTAACCGCGTGGGGTTGAAAATCAGTTGAGCCTTGGGTTGGACTCCCCCCTCTGTTCTAATGTAGAGCCGGTTCTCTGAAGCATCAAACCGCCAAGATTGCAGTCTAGCTGCTTCGGCGGCTCCGGCGAGCAAAAATACACTTAAAAAACTTGGTAGTAGCCAGTGGAATTTCACGACAGTTTTTTCCTCGTTTGCGTTACTGCTAAAAGCTGGAAGGGTGCTGCTTGCCGTTACATAAGACTTACCCAAAGCTACCCAACTTTATACAAAGCTGTCCTGGGGAATCTTACTTCCTGTTTCAACCTGGTAGTGTCGGCACTAGACCAGTCCGCAGGCTATCCCCGTCTAACTGACGGTTTTTGACAAATTGATTGCTGCATTTAAGTCGCGGTCAATCTTAAAACCACAATGGCTGCATTCAAACATTCGCTCACTCATAGAGAGTGTTTCTTTTTTTGTTCCACAATTAGAACAGGTTTTTGAACTTGGGAACCAACGGTCAACTATTACCAACTTTGAACCGTACAACTTGCATTTGTAGGTGAGCTGGCGTCGTAACTCAAAGAAACCCATATCAGCAACTGATGCAGCTAGTTTATGATTAGCCATCATCCCGGATACATTCAAATCCTCTATGACTATTACACCGTGGTTTTTGGCAAGTAATGTCGTTAGTTTGTGCAACGTATCTTTACGGATGTTAGCTATCTTTCTATGCAATATAGCTATCTTGAATTGTGCTTTTTGCCAATTACTTGAACCGATGACTTTATGACGAATCAACCATTGCATCCTTGATAGTTTTGCTGCATATTTTTTGTAGGATTTAGCACCGATAACTACTTCACCTGTCGATAGAGTAGCCAATGCTTTAATACCGAGGTCAACTCCTACGATGTCTGTTTTGCATGACTCTTGCTGTTCTACATCAAACCTGAAACTGATAAACCACCTGTCGGCAATACGGGATATCGCGCAAGACTTAGTTGATACTTGTGGTAGCCTTTCATAAGTTTTGAGGACGCCAATTACAGGAACTTGGATTTTGTTACTCCCGCTGATTTTGACTGTCCCTTCTAATGTGAAAGAATCTCGCCTTCCTTTTTTCTTAAACTTTGGTACGCCAGCAGTCTTTTTAAAACACCGTTTCCATGCTTCTCGCAATGCTATTAATGCGCTCTGCGGTGTAGATTTGCTGCACTCGTAATACCAAGCATTTTCTGATTTCACCAAAGCTACCAACAGTTTGTGCAGATCAATAGCTGTGGGAAATTTGAGTTTTTCCTTGGGGTTTGCTTGATTGTGATCGAGAATGTTTTTAGTTAACCACAGTCCCCAATTCCAAGCGTGACGCGCTACCCCGCAATGTTTAGCTAGCAGTATTCGCTGTCGAGCATTGAGTTTTAATTCGGTTTTAAATCCGACTAGCATGGCATTCCTTTATTTGGATCGTGGCATATATTTCTTGCTTGCACTGTCTTATTGTGACCAATATCAGACACCGCAGCAAGTATGGAAAACTTAACAGGAGACAAAAGCTACCCACGATCGGGCAAAGATGGGCAACTTTGTCTAACAATCTAGTTACAGTTTCTAGCCCGCATACTTGGGGGCGATCGATTATAAGCTGACTGAGAAATTGTTGGCACAAGAAAAGGTATTTGTAGCAGAAGGAAGAAGGAAGTTTGGCGACGATCGCGCGATCGCGATTTCAAGGATGCGATCGGTTATAAAACTTTAGTTATAGTCGCGAAAGAACTCACAAGTAATAAAATCAAGGGTTTCAGCAATTCCGAACATCCGGCCCGTCTGGTGCTGCTGCTATTTATAAGAGCAATGAACACCTAATTTCTTGAAGTTAGAAGTTGGAATTTTACCGCTCTTCAAGAAATCTGTTGTACAGGTCTTTAATGGATAGAGATAGTTACATTAAGGTAATAATCCGTTTGACATTTGCATTGTATTCTAACTTTTCATAGGCTACCTCGATAACTTAACAACCTATCTCGATCGCAATCAGGATTTCCAAGATTGAAATCACTTTTGAATTCACCTAAATATTAGTTCCCGACCGACTAGCATATCCTTTTAGAAAATCATTTTCTCTGACAGCTTGACCCTGACATATAACTACATAGCGCGTCTTCCGTCTTTTTCGATCGCAATTGGGACAGTCAGGCATTTCCGGTACTACTGGAAACTTAGTTGTTAGCTGGGTTCGGGCGATCGCTAATCTTAAACCACGATCGCTAGTCAATGCTATTAACTGTAACCGGAGAGTGTTTTGTCTCAACTTGGTGGGCAATGCTTTGTCACCAAAACTCTTTGAACGCGCGGGATCGACCGCCAGATGGTTGGTTAGTTGACCCAGGAAAAGTTTTGACCGGAGATATTGTTATCACAGTTGTAAAGTTTTCTCGACACCAAAAACAATCGATCGGCTTCTGGCAAAAACCTGCGATTTGGGTTGATGGCCTGCCTTTCGACTAACTGCATAACTCGCACCTATACTACCAGTTAGAGAAGATACAGTATCTTGGCGATTGTGTCAATCTCTAAATTGCTGAAAAAAGCGACAATGAAATGCAATAAATTATCTCACCTAAAGAGCGAGATTTGCTGGAACACAAAAGTTGCCCAGAACCAAAAAGTGGTTTAGGTTACTTAAAACCCCAATGAGCGGTGCTCTTGTCAATCTCAAATCGAAAAGAGAAAATCTCCAATCGACTGACTCTCAGGGAGCATCTCAGTTTTGCTATCGAAGTAAATCCATCTTTGAGATTTGAGATTTGAGATGTGGGGATTGGGGTGGAATTATTGATGATTTCCAAGTTTCACCATACTCAGTAACCTTGGCTTACCAGGAATTACCTGGTTAAATGTACCTGTAATTGACTCTCGCCCGTAGCTGCAAAATTTCGATCGATCCAGTTCAAAATTGCTTCATTTACTTGTTCCGGGCATTCATCCTGGGGACAGTGGCCGGCATTGTCTAGTTCAACTAGCTCTACATACTGCGGATTGCATTCGACAAATTGGTGGGGGCGGGCGAATTTAGGGGGAATCATCCGGTCTTGTTTGCCCCAAATTAACAGCATCGGGATTGTGGAATTTCGCAGTACAGTCTTGACACCGGGGCTGAATTGTGAACTGCCTACAGCTTTAAATACAGCGCAGAAGGCACGGGCGGCTCCCCGATCGCCCGCAGGCCCTGATAGAATGTCCACTAATTCGTCGGTAACAGATTCCGGGTTGGCGTAGGCAAAGCCGACCCAGCGGCGGACAACTGAGGGTTTGCGGACGAAAGCAAACAGAGGCCTGAGGATGAGCGGAGAAACAAACCAGCTTTCGACAGCTTCGATCGCCGGTAACAGCCATCCGGGTACCGCCTCGGCTCGCACAGAGGGGTCTGGGAGGCTAATCATCACCGTGCCGGCTACCATCTCCGGGTGAGCGGCGGCGGCGGCCAGACAAATCAGGGAACCGATCGAATTTCCTGCCAATACTACTGGCTCTCTGATAAAAGTCAGCCAAAAATCATACACTTGATCGACCCACAGAGACACGTCGTAGTTAACGGGAGCTTTTTGGGAAGCGCCAAAACCCAACAAATCCAAGGCATAAACTGTATGTTTTTCGGCGAGGGGGCCGAGATTTTGACGCCAGTGACCGATCGAAGCTCCAAATCCGTGAAGTAAAATAATCGGTGTGGTGGATGGCTTTGAGGGGATTGGTTCGGCCTGGGAATCTTGAAATTCGATCGCGCCTCTATCGCGTTCTAAAGCCGGCCGCAAATAGCTGTAGCGAGTTTGCCAACCCCGCCACACCCAGTCTCGTTGAGTTCCCACCCGTTGGTGCCAGTGCAGAGAATTTGTCAATTTTGCCTCTGTTCGCAACATAAATTTACATTTGCTTATACCTATTCTACAAGGCAACTCAGAGGACTTGGGGAACGGATGGGACTGGGCGAGATTAGCTAATAAAAGGCGTTTTACCTGATTTTTAACGATTTACCGGGAATTTGCGACGGTTTTACCACAAATCTGGCACGGGGGCGGGCGATCGTGTGTGAAGTTAAAATAAAACTAAGCAGAAACTTGGCCAGACTGAGTAGAATAACAGGTATTGTAAGAATTCATTTACGATCGTCCAAATATTCTCTAAGGCTTGAGCTGAGGGGAGAGAGGGCGCGATAGTACGTCCGGTAAGGGTAACACCTTACACAATAGCTCGATCGAACAAAATAAAAGATTGGTCGATCGAACCTGTAACTATCAAGAAGCTTCAATATTAAACTACTGATTGTAAAACCATTCATGCCTGTGATTGAAAGAAGACAAAATCGCAACCTACCCCAGATCAACGAAAATATTCGATACCCCAAAATCCGGGTGATCGATACCGACGGCGCGCAACTAGGGATATTGACACCCGCAGAAGCGCTGCGTCTGGCAGAAGAAAAAGAACTCGACCTCGTACTTGTCAGCGACAAAGCTGACCCACCTGTATGTCGCGTTATGGACTACGGGAAGTACAAATTTGAGCAGGAAAAGAAAGCGCGAGAAGCCAAACGGAAGCAACACACTGCTGACGTGAAGGAAGTTAAGATGCGCTACAAAATTGAAGAACACGACTACCAAGTGCGCCTCAAACTAGCAGACCGCTTTATCAAATCTGGGGACAAAGTAAAAGCCACGATCATGTTCAGAGGTCGGGAAATCCAACACAGTAACCTAGCAGAGGACTTGCTCAAGCGCATGGCCACAGATTTGCAGGAAATCGCAGAGGTGCAGCAAGCGCCGAAAAAAGAAGGCCGCAGTATGATGATGCTGCTGTCGCCGAAAAAATAGTTATGAGCAATTAGTCATCAGTCATCAGTCATCAGTCAATAGTAATAGACTGGTGACGGTAGACTAATTGCTATGCCCAAAAATGGATATAGGTTTCCGACTCTAGTCGTCGAGGGTCAAAACAAAAATTTTAGACTCTAGTTCCAGCTCCTAGATTCCATCTGTGGAGCAAATCTAAAATCGTAAGGGCGCTCGCGCTAGGCGAAATCTAAAATCTAAAATCTAAAATCGGGATATCTACGCACTCTTAAGCATGGAAAATTTTCAAATCAGCGCTTGGGCGGGAGCAGGAAAAGGAGTGCTGCGATCGCTCAACCTGCGATCGGAAGAAGTAGAGCGAACCATACTGATGTTCCTCGTCTACACTCTAACATCCGTCGGGCTGATCTGGCTGGAACTCAGCACGGTAGGTCTGTTTTTAGACGAATTCGGTGCGGACAAAATGCCCTTTATCTATATAGCCAGCGCCTTTATCGGTTCTGGTTTGGGATTTGTCTACTCGTGGCTGCAAAAAATCCTGCCCCTGAGACGCACCGTTGTAGTGGTTCTGGGAATGATGTCGGTACCGCTATTTTTGTTTAGATTCGGCATCGGCTACGAAAATACTAAGATAGCTGGCATCAGCATCGCTTTTATTACTATTTTTTTGATGTGGCTGTGGGTGGAAGCTTGCTATGTCCTCAACGACCTCAATACTTCCATTACTTCCAACCAACTGTTTAATATTAGAGAAATCAAGCGCACCTATCCGCTAGTCAGTAGTGGTTATCTAGTGGCTGGAGTAGTTAGCGGGTTTTCTCTGCCGGTTTTGCTCTATGTAGTCGGACTCAAAAACGTTACTCTAGTATCGGGGTTAATGGTGGCGACAGGCTCGCTGTTGCTGTACTACCTGACAGAAAAATACCGCCAAGCTTTCCCGGAAACGGCTCACTGGACAGATGACGATGAAGACGACGACCAACAAGAATTTGCCGCCCGCAAAGTAACAGGCCCTCTCCAAAAATACGCCATACCTCTAGTTAGTTTTTTCGTCCTTGCAGAAGTCCTCTATGTGTTGGTAGATTTTCAATTCTACAGCCAGTTAGAATACCAAAATCCTTCGGACGGCGCTAGTGGAGCTAGTTGGATTGCTAGCTTCCTGGGGATTTACGAAGGCATACAAGGCTTGTTTCAAGTGGCGACTCAGTGGTTCGCCTCCAGCCGGTTGGTAGAACGAATCGGTGTATTCGTAACGGCGATGATTTTGCCTGCGGGAATCGCGATTCTGGGCGTGCTGACGATAGGAGCATCCCTGGGCCAGCTAGTATCTGTGTTCATCGGACTGATATTGCTGAGATTTCTGGACGAACTGCTGCACTACACGCTGTTGGAAACTGTGAGCCCGGTTTTATTCCAACCGATTCCTGACAATATTCGATCGGGAATTCAAACTCTAGTCAACGGTGTGGGCGAACCTATGTCCTGCGGAGTGACAGGAGTTGGCATCCTGATTATGCTGTGGGTGACAGACAAGGTACTGCCCCACCAAGACGAAAAAGACACGGTATTTCACGATAACCAAAGCTTGGTATTCATCGGGGCGATCGTACTTTTGGCCCTAGTGTGGCTGTTTGTAGTGTGGCTGATCCGCTCTCAATACGTCGGTTTGTTGGTCAAAAGTGCTGAACGGGGGCGCTTGGGTGTCACAGACGTTGACCTCAAAGCTCTCAAGCGCGCGGTGGTGGAAACTCTGGAAAAGCCGGGAGGCGAAGATGAAAAGCGCTCTTGCATAGAACTCCTGACGCAAATTGACCCCAAAAATGTCGGAGAAGTTCTTGCTCCGCTTCTCGATTCGCTGTCGGCATCGTTGCAGCGCCAGAGCTTGGAAACAATGCTGCAACACCCGAATCCGGAATATTTAGAAGCTGTACGGGCGCTTTCGCAGCAATCCTTGCCGCCGGAGGTGCTGGCCTTGGCTTTGCGTTACATTTGGCTGACGGAGGCTGAACCGAATATTGACAGCTTGCGCCCTTACTTGCAGGCGACTGTCGATCCGGTGGTGCGGGGTACGGCTGCTGCTTTAATTATGAGAAGGGGCGATCGCCAGCAAAAGGCAGAGGCTACTAATACGCTGCGCCAAATGCTTACCCACAAGATGGAACGAGAACGGGTGATGGGAACGCGGGCTCTGGGAGAGGCTGATTATTTGCAAGGACTGCGGCTTTATATCCCCAATCTGTTGCAAGATGAATCTCTGCGAGTACGCTGTGCTCTGTTAGACGTGATTTCGTCTACTCATTCTGAAGAATATTATCCTTCCCTGCTGCGCGGACTCGGTTACAAATCGACTAGGGAAGCGGCTTTGCAGGCGATCGTCAAACTTCACAATGATGCGATTCCTTTGCTCGTCTATTTGGCTGAGGACATCCATAAGTCGGATTTGGTCAGATTGCAAGCTTGGACGGCTCTCGGTCAAATAGGGACTGTAGAGGCGATCGACATTTTGGTCAGCAATTTGATGACGGCTTGGGGAACTACCAGGCGCAACATCCTCCGCATCCTGTTGAAAATGCCATCGGAAGCGGGTATAGAAGGGATTCTAGACCGCATCGGCCGCAGCGGATTGGAAACTCTCATCGAACAGGAGTTGATGTTTATCGGTCAAATTTATGCAGCTATGGTGGATTTGTCTGGTGTAACAACCTATGGCAATTTTGCCGATCGAGATGCCAGCAGGGGTGCACCCGAGAACGATACGGCTCAATTGTTGCAGCGCGCTCTGGCGGGTTTGGAAGCTGATGCTAAGGAACGATGTTTTTTGCTGATGAAGTTTCTTTATCCGTTGGACACCGTACAAGCTGCTGCTTTCAACATTGCTTCTGGCCAACCTTCTTTGGTGGCTAGGGGATTGGAAATTCTCGACAATACTGTGGATATCGCTAAGAAGCGATCGCTGATTAATTTGTTGGATCAGCACTCGGAAAGAGAGAAATTGAGCAATCTCTCGGAATTAATGGTGTACAAACCTCTATCCCCGAGCGATCGTTTGCGCCGCTTGCTGGAATTGCGCCATTTCCTTTCTGATTGGACTTTAGCTTGCTGTTTTCACTTGGCGAGGGAAGCGCGTTGGAGCCTTACCGCCCAACAAACTCTTGTCTGTCTGCAACACCCGACGGGTTTTGTCCGCGAAGCAGTGTTAGCCTATTTGAAAATAGCTTCACCGCGGGCTTTGCTCGAATTGTTGCCGAGGCTGCAAAATGACCCCGATAATTTAGTATCAGCTCAAGTTGAAGAAATGATGGCAGAGTTGGGTTCTGGGGGGAAAAGGTAAAGAAGGAAGAAGGAAGAAGGAAGTTCGTTCAGTAACGAGCAATGTACGGGATGTAAGGATGGAGCATCTCACTTTTGCAAAAAAGCAGTTTCTTGACAGTGCGAGCGTCCCCTGCAAAAAAGCAGTTTCTTGACAGTGCGAGCGTCTCCTGCAAAAAAGCAGTTTCTTGACAGTGCGAGCGTCTCCTGCAAAAAAGCAGTTTCTTGACAGTGCTGTCCCCGCTCGCGAGTGTTGGTATAGATCGCGAGCGGGGACGCTCGCACTATAAAATCAAAACTGAGATGCTTGCTGTAAGGAAGAGGGAAGAAGGCATATTTTCCCATTACCCCATTATCCCAGTCTCTCCCTCTCCCCCTCTCCCCCTCTCCCACTCTCCTTTTCCTTCTCCTTTGAAAGTATAAATTAATCACTGCATCGCATTATGTTAACTAGCGTCGAACGCCTATTGTTTGTCAGGGAAGTTCCGATTTTTAAGGAACTGCGGGATGATTTTCTTGTGCGTCTAGCATCGGTAATGGACGAACTTTCGTTTCCTTCTAAGCACAGGATTTTTACGGAAGGACAAGAAGGCCGATCGCTCTATATCTTGGTATCGGGTACGGTGCGGGTGCATATAGGCGATCGGGATTTGGCACAGTTGAAGGCGGGGGCTTGTTTCGGGGAAATGTCGCTATTTGATGCGGAACCTCGATCGGCTTCTATTTCGACTCTGGAACAATCGGAGTGTTTGATGCTGACTCAAATGCAGCTTTATGATGCGATCGATGAAACGCCGGGAATTGCTGTTAATATTATTCGCTTGCTGTCGCGCCGGATTCGCGAGTTGAATATCAAGTTGAATGCTAAGGAAGCGGTTATGCCGCCTCCTGATGCTGTGAGAGTTCCTGAAATGCGATAAATGTTGAGAACTGGAATTGTGTTTTGGTCTAACCTGGAGAATTCGTTTGTAGTGAGGACTTTAGTCCTTCTTCATCAAAATCTCAGGACTAAAGTCCTCACTACGAACCTGGAGAATTCGTTTGTAGTGAGGACTTTAGTCCTTCTTCATCAAAATCTCAGGACTAAAGTCCTCACTACGAACCTGGAGAATTCGTTTGTAGTGAGGAATTTAGTCCTTCTTCATCAAAATCTCAGGACTAAAGTCCTCACTACGAACCTGGATAATGTTTACGTGAGATATCAAACAATTAAAAACCCGGCTTTTTACACAACCGGGTTGTTTAAAATCGATAATGAAGCGCGATTTGCTGTCTAAACTATTCGGAAAATAAAAGGGTAGCGGTAAGGTTCGTTAGGAGTTTGCAACACGTGGATAATAGCCATGATTGTCAGTCCCCAATGTAGGAGATAACCTAGCGGCACTAGGATGGGCCCGGCCAGCCCAAAAGTAACTACTGTTATGCCTACAATCACAACGCTGTACAGCCATACATTTAAGTGAAAATTGATGGCTTCCGTGGCGTTTTCTTTGACAACTGGGTCATCAGATACTAACAATACTGCGATCGGCGCTCCGATCGAGAACAGTAACGTACTGAAAAAAATTGCCCCGTGACACACCAGTGATAGCAGCTTCCGCTTGTCGGAGTCGTACATATGGCTTTTATTCCCTTGACCTTAGCAATAAGTTTACCTTTAATAGTCACTGTAGCACACGCTATAATGGCGATCGGGTGATGATTCCCCTACCTAATTTGTAATGACAACAGAACTCGAAACTGAACTGCTAACTGCTGTTGAGCGCCGGCGCAACTTTGCTATTATCTCGCACCCTGACGCGGGTAAAACTACTTTGACAGAAAAGCTGCTGCTTTACGGGGGTGCAATTCACGAAGCAGGTTCTGTGAAAGCGCGGCGAGCTCAACGACACGCTACCTCTGACTGGATGGCGATGGAACAGCAGCGGGGAATTTCGATTACTTCTACTGTTTTGCAGTTTGAGTATAAAAAATATCACATTAATCTGCTCGATACTCCCGGACACCAAGATTTTAGTGAAGATACTTATCGCACTCTGGCTGCTGCTGATAATGCTGTGATGCTTGAGGATGCTGCTAAGGGTTTGGAACCGCAAACTCGCAAGTTATTTGAAGTTTGTAAGTTGCGACGTTTGCCTATTTTTACTTTCTTTAATAAGCTCGATCGCCCTAGCAGAGATCCTTTGGATTTGTTGGACGAAATTGAGAAGGAATTGGGGTTGCAGACTTATCCGGTGAATTGGCCTATTGGTACGGGCGATCGCTTTAAAGGTGTTTTCGATCGCAGGGGGCGCAAAATTCACTTGTTCGAGCGGGCCCAACACGGTTCTCGGGCGGCGGTTGATACTGTAATTGAATTAGGCGATCCGCGCATTGAGGATTTGCTGGAACAAGACCTTTACTATCAGCTCAAAGAAGAGTTGGAACTGCTAGATGAGTTGGGAACTGAACTCGATTTAGACTCGGTTCGGGCGGGGAAAATGACTCCGGTTTTCTTTGGCAGCGCGATGAGCAATTTTGGGGTTGAATTGTTTTTGGATGCGTTTTTAGATTACGCGATGAAGCCGATCGCCCGCAACAGCAGCGCCGGCGAACTGCCCCCAACTTATGAAGATTTTACCGGGTTTGTGTTTAAGTTGCAAGCCAATATGGATCCGAGACATCGCGATCGCGTGGCGTTTATTCGGGTTTGTACCGGCAAGTTTGAAAAGGACATGAACGTCACTCACGCTCGGACTGGTAAAACGGTGCGTTTGTCAAGACCTCAAAAGTTATTTGCTCAGGATCGGGAGTCGATCGAGGTTGCATATCCGGGCGATGTGATTGGTTTGAACAATCCGGGGGTTTTTGCGATCGGGGATACTATTTTCACCGGTCAAAAAGTCGAATATGAAGGGATTCCCTGTTTTTCGCCGGAACTTTTTGCGTTTTTAAGAAATCCGAATCCTTCTAAGTTTAAGCAGTTCCGCAAAGGTGTTTCGGAGTTGCAGGAAGAGGGCGCCGTGCAAATTATGTATTCGGTTGATGAGTCGAAACGCGAACCGATTTTGGCGGCTGTGGGACAGTTGCAATTTGAGGTGGTGCAGTTCCGAATGCAGTCGGAATATAATGTCGAAACTACGATCGATATGTTGCCTTACAGTGTAGCTCGTTGGGTTGATGGCGGTTGGGATGCGCTGGCAAAGGTGGGACGGCTGTTTAATACTGTGACGGTAAAGGATTGTTGGGGAAGGCCTGTTTTGTTATTTAGGAATGACTGGAATTGCCGTCAGGTGGAAGGCGAGCATCCTGTTTTGATGTTAAATGCGATCGCGCCTGTGGTTTCTGGTTTGGCCGTTACCGCAGAGTGAGATTACCGTGATTACCTTTAATGGTGGCTAAATCATGATTTTTTGAAGTGCGATCGCCCGGAATCAACCCCAAGCAGCGCAAAGTGCAAGCAGATTTCGACATTCCGGGCGATCGAATTCGATCGATCTCCCCCGACTGTCGCAAATCGATCGGTTTGTACGAATCCCGCAAACCAGTTACAAATTATTCCTTCAACTACCGCCGCTTGTTTGAATTAGAAGTCTGTCTGCTGGAAAAAGAATGATCGAAAGCGGTTTATTCGGTCAATTAATTGTGCGCTGAGGTGATACAATGGCATAAGGAAACAACTGGTATCTAGTTTCCATCGCATTATGGTTGCTTTACCCGATCGCCTATCGATGAGCGCATCAGAATACCTGGCTTGGGAACCCACCCAAGAAGAACGCTACGAGTATTGGGATGGCGAAGTCGTCGCCATGAGTGGCGGCACCCGCAATCACAATCGGATTTCAGGAAATTTCTTCAGGATACTAGATGATGCCCTTGTCGATCGCCCTTGCGAACCTTACATCGCCGATGTCAAAGTCCAAGTCGAACCAGGGCGAAAGTATTTTTATCCTGATGTTGTAGTAACTTGTGACGATCGCGATAACGATCCGCAATTGGTGCAATTTCCGGCGTTGCTGATTTACGGTATGAAAGGCTAAATAGGTCTGTCATAGAAACCAGTATCCACAAAGGTTTTGGATTTTAAACTTATTTTTTTCATACCATGATTAAGCAACGCCCAATTTCCTTCCTTGATTGTCGAAGTTTTATCACCTTCCACAGAAGCAGTCGATCGCGGCACAAAATTTGCTAAATATCGCCAATTCTCAACGCTGCAAGAGTATGTCTTGGTGCAAGTAGAACAGCCGGGACTAGAAATGTTTCGGCGCAATCAACAGGGACAATGGGTGCTCTCAGAATATAATTTGGGCGATTCTTTGACACTTGAATCGGTTGGTGTGGAAATTGCGATCGGCGATTTATACCGCCAAATACAATTTTCTTAGTCCGCGAAGGCGGACATTGTTTGTGTAGCCACGAATGACCTTCGCCCTTTCTTTCTTTCTTTCTTTCTTAGTCCGCGGAGGCGGACATTGTTTGTGTAGCCGCGAATGACCTTCGCCCGGTATCCAACGGAAATTCACCCAATATTCACCCAATATTCACCCAATATTCGCCGGTATCCAACGGAAATTCACCCAATATTCACCCAATATTCACCCGATATTCACCCAATATTCACCCAATATTCACCCGATATTCACCTAATATTCCCCCTTTCTTCCTTACACAACTTGCCGTGGGGCGATCGGAATTTCAATAACAAACTCAGTCCCCTCTCCAGGTGCAGAAACACAACTCAACTTTCCGCCATGAGAACTCACAACAATCGAGTGCGAAATCGATAATCCCAAACCAGTTCCCGAACCCACCGGCTTAGTTGTAAAAAACGGATCGAATATCTTGTGCAGTACCTCAGCGCTCATCCCAGGCCCACTATCAGCAATTCTAATAATAGCAGAATTGCGATCGGTCACCTCCGTAGAAATTGTAATTGTAGGAGTATTTTGAGATTTTTTCGGGCAATCTCTTGCCAACAGCAGCGCATCGATCGCATTTGTCAAAATATTCATAAATACCTGATTCAACTGCGACGCATAACAAGTAATTAACGGTAGCTTGCTGTAATTTTTAATCACCTCAATTCCCAAACGGCCACCTTCTTTTCTCAGGCGGGGTTGCAGCAACATCACTGTACTGTCTAGGCCTTCATCGATATTAACCGACTTCATTTGCGCTTCATCCAGGCGCGAGAAATTCCGCAAACTCAACACAATATCCCGGATTCTTTCCGCTCCGACTTTCATAGAATCCAGCAGCTTTTGCAAATCTTCGCTCAAAAATTCCAGTTCAATTGTTTCTATTTCCTCGATGATTTCATCAGCAGGTTCGGGATAGTGCTGCTGGTAAAGCTCAATCAACTTCAGCAAGTCTTTCACGTAGTCGCTAGCTGGATTTAGATTGCCGTAGATAAAACTTACAGGGTTATTAATTTCGTGAGCAACACCAGCCACCATTTGCCCCAAACTCGACATTTTTTCAGTTTGAATTAATTGAGCTTGAGTTAGTTTCAGCTCCAGCAAAGTTTGTTCTAAACGCTCATTCTTGTCATTTAACTCATACGTCCGCTCTTGCACTTTCTGCTCCACCGAATTGTAAAGCAGAGCATTTTCCAAAGAAATAGCAACTTGCGAAGAAAGCAGCCTTAAAACTTCCAATCTATGCGCTGTAAAAGCCCCCAGTGTTAAATTGTTTTCTAAATAAAGAATCCCAATTAGTTTGCCTTGATTGACAATCGGCGTACACAAAAGAGATTTGAGTTGGTGTTTGGCAATGTAAGGATCGGCAGTAAATCGCCCCTCAGCCACAGCATTGCTCAACACCAAGTCCGATCGAGTCCTTTCCACATAATTAATCACCGTAACAGGCAAATCCTGACATTCTTCAACAGGCGTAAATTGCATCACTGCTACATCTTCAGCAATTACTGACGCTTTGGCAGAAATTAACAGTTTTTCATTTCTCACCAAGATTAAAAACCCGGATTGTGCGCCTGCATTTTCGAGCGAGATCCTCATCAAAGAAGCCAGCAACTTGTCTAGGACAATTTCGCTGGAAATTGCCAGAGATGCTTTCATTACAGTTGCTAAATCCAGCACTCTCGCATCGCTTCCAGTAGAAGTATGAATAGTTGTGGTAGTTTGATTGTTGTGAAAACTGCCGTTGAGCGGCGTCATTTCCCGCAACTGGGGATACTTCTGTTCTAAATCTTCAACTTTGCGGACTGCACCCCAGCGCAAGTAGCACGAGTGAGCTTCGCGCAAGTGGATTTTGGCATATTGATATTTGCCTTTACTCAACCAAAACTTGGCGGCTAGTTCGTTAGCGAGGGCTTCATTTTGGACAAACTCATTGTCTTGAGCTAAATTGATCGAGAAATCGTAAAGCTCTACAGCTTCTGAATCTTTCTTGGTAATTCTCGCTATTTCTGCTTGTACTAAAAGATACTTGTGCAGAAAGTTTTCACGACAGTTATCAGCCCAGATTTTCATCTGTTTTTGATTGGCTTCTAACTTTTCCAGATATTGTTTTTGCTTGCTTTTTGAAACATTGGGAAAAACGGCAGCTAAAACTAGAGAAAAGAAAAAATTCCACTCGGTAGCGGGTATCGCTCCGGTAATAAAAGATAGTTGCTTTTCTACTTCCAATGCTAGTTGTAGTGCTTCATTGAAGTTGCCATACCAGTACATTACCTGGCATTTGCGAATCTGGTAAAGGCAAAGCGAGTACAAATTTTGATGAGCTTGACAGTTTTGTACGTATTCAGCTTCGCTCATATCGTCGCTTTCAAAGACAAACTTGTCAACAGTGAGTTGGCTCAAGTTACGCAGTATCAGATCCACTCCTAATAATGTATCGGTAACAAGCTGATTTTTGGTTTTTTGGCTGAACTGCAAATACCTGCTCGTGTCTGCCAGAATTTGCGATATTTCTTTGCCTTGAAAAAAGTAATTGGCTATGCGGTTGGATAGGATATAACCGGCATATTCTAAATCTCCTGATTCTAAAGCTGCTTGATATCCTTCATTACTGATTGCGTGTGCCTCTTTAATATGGTTGAACCAGTAATGAAAAATACTAACCAGCGAAGAACAAGCTCTGCACTTCAAGCCGATATTGCCAGATTTTTCGCTCAAATTTAGCGATAGCATGGCAAATTGATACGCGGCTTTGTAATCTCCCGAAACAGCGTTTAAGAACATACCGTAGCCTGCGTAGCAGAGAGATGCTTCGGGTACTAAACCGTAGGTGAGAGAAAGATTGACTCCTTTTAAAACGCTGACTTTCCATAAGTCGGGATTGCTGAGGTAAGCTGATGTTAAGAAGTTGGTGATTAATTTGACTGCGACTTTTTTGTCGGGTACTGTCATTTCGGGAGCGTCAATCAGGGAAGCTATTTCTCTACCTGCTAAAAAGTTTGTGGCTGCTGCAAATTCTTCGGCTATGACTTTTTGCAGCCCGTCTAGTGGCAAGTCAATGCCCAGCAAGTTCAAGGCTTTGATTCCAGCTTTAACTGCTTCCTCGTATTTGGCTCGCAGGGTGTACTGCACGATCAGGAGGTTGTAAATTTCTACTTTTTCTAAAGGCGATCGCGCTTTTTGCAAAGTTATGTTGATAAATTCTTCTGAATGCTCGAAATAGCCGTTCAGATACTCAACATTTGCCCGCTCCATGTGCAGAGCAAAGGCTAAATCGTAGTGGGAATCCCAGATATCGGCGGTTAAACCGTCCATACCTGCGGTTAAATACTGCAACGCAGCAACGTAAGCTGTGGCATCTTTGGCTCTGCGGGCGGCGTCTAAATTCAGGGTTGCCAGTTCAATTAGTTCTCGCTCGTCTCGAATTAGCGATCGCGCTACATTCAAGTGATCTACTAACTCAAAGATTCTGTCAGCGCGATATTCAGCAGGAGTATTTTCGAGGATCTGCCTGCCGATTTTCAGGTGAACGTCTTTTTTTTGCGAATCGTCAATTAAAGCGTAAGCTGCTTGTTGGACGCGATCGTGCAAAAATTTATAATTGAGAATTAACAGCGGAAACAGCACGTAATCTAATGACTTGCTTTCCAATTCCGAAGTCGGCAGAATCAGCCCCGACTTAATCGCCGGCAACAGGTGAGAAAAAGTTTCCGACGCTTCTTTCTCATTGATTAAAGAAAGAGTATTCAAGTCAAATTCGTTGCCCAAACAAGCCACTAAACGCAAAACCTGCTGCGTTGAACTTGGCAGTTTTCTCAACTTCTGCACCATCAAATCTACTACATTGTCAGTGATAGCGCACTGCTCAATTTGAGTCATATCCCAATGCCAGCCGCCCTTGCTCCCCAACTGTGGCGGATGAAAAACTAGCAGATTTTCTTGATACAATGTTTGTAGGAATTGATTAACAAAAAAAGGATTGCCGTCTGTTTTACTGACAACCAATTGGGCTAAGGGTTTGACAGATTCGCGATCGCTGTGCAAAGTCTCGGCAATCAAATGAGTGATGTTGTCCACCCCCAGCGGCGACAGAGCAATTTCATTAATGATGGCTTCCTGATTTCGCAGCGTCTCGACAGTCATCATTAAAGGATGAGTGGGACTGACTTCATTATCCCGATAAGCGCCAATTAAAAACAGATATTGAGTAGCTTCATCTGTCATCATCAATTCGATCAATTTGAGTGTGGCAGAATCTGCCCACTGCAAATCGTCGAGAAAAATCACCAGCGGATGTTCGGGCTGGCAAAATACGCGAATGAAATTTTGAAAGAGTAAATTAAAGCGGTTGAGAGATTCCGTCGGCCCCAATTCAGCTACAGGAGACTGAGCTCCGACAATGAGTTCAACTTCGGGAATTACATCAATAATAATTTGCCCGTTTTGCCCGAAAGCAGTACGGAGTTTTTCGCGCCAAACTGCCAATTGAGCTTCGCTTTCAGTTAACAGTTGCCGCACCAATTCCGAAAAGGCGCTAACAACTGCTGAGTAAGGAATAGTCCGCTTGTACTGGTCAAATTTTCCCCAAATAAAATAGCCGCGCCTGCGGGTAATAGGTTTGTCTAAAATCTTCACCATTGCAGATTTGCCAATGCCAGAATAACCAGCAATCAGCATCATCTCGCTGCGGGATTTATGCTGTCCTCTCGCGAGCACTGACAGGGAACTTTCTTTGCGCGATTTGCTCTCTTTCTTGATGACAGAAATTTGGGACTGTTCGATGCGGTAGGCTCGATTATTTGTTGCTGCTACCCGTTCAAATGCCGCTAAAAGAGTTTCAACTTCTCGCTGTCTGCCGTAAAGTTTTTGAGGAATTTGAAATTTGTCCGAAATATCTTGGCTGCCGAGAGCAAACTCGGAAATAACCCCAGATGTTTGCAACTGAAACAGACAGGATTCCAAATCCGCTTTCAGTCCCCAAGCACTTTGATAGCGATCCTCAGCCGCTTTTGCTAGCAATTTCATCACAATGTCTGAAATAGCTTGAGGAATTTCTGGTGAAAGTTCAGCGAGAGGTACTGGCTGTTTGGCGATGTGACAGTGAACTAACTCCATGGGATCGGTAGTGGTAAAAGGGAGCTGTCCTGCCAGGACTTCATAGAAGGTGACGCCAAGAGAATAAAAGTCCGTGCGGTAATCGATTACCCGGTTCATTCTGCCAGTTTGTTCCGGCGACATATAGGCTAAAGTCCCTTCTAAAAAGTTGGGATTTTTATTGGCAACGTTTTCCTGATTTGAGTCACTTGAGATGCTAAAATCTATGATTTTAACTTGTCCAGTTGCGGGATTAAAAACTATATTAGAGGGGTTTATATCTTTATGAATTACATTTTTTGCGTGAATCTCTCCCAAAGTTTCAGCAACTTTGATGGCTGTGGTCAAAAATCCCAAAGATGTAAATTTTTGGGTAGCCATAAATATTTTTAAAGATTCGCCACCAAAATCTTCTAAAATCATTGCCAGACTATTTCTAACCTGCTGCAACCTGTGCATTTTAACAACTCCGTCGAGCTGGTTTAAGTTGGCAGTGATGTCATATTCCCGTTTGTATCTATTCAGTTCTTCGGGAGTCGGATAGTCTTCTTTGAGAATTTTGATAATAACAGGTTGGTTGTCTTGCTCGTTGCGGCCGCGGTAAACCAGGGAAGTGCTGCTTTCATAAATGAGAGCGAGAACTGCAACGCCGGGAATTGCCATCATAGTTGGTTCTCTCAAATTAGGTGTTCTTGTTGGTCAATATTACAGGACTTACGCGCGGCGGGCTAGAAACCCGGTTTCTTTGTTGGTAGTTGCTGACAAACTCAAGATTTTTTCCTATGAACCGGGGTTTTTCCGTAAATCCTATGTTATTCTTCATTATCACTCAAGAGCTATGTTTTGGGATGTGTGGGAAGACACGCCGTATCCAGCAAAGAGCTGCTGCTGACTTGCAGGGGCTTGGGGCTTTGTCACCTCAGCAGTTAGGTAAACAAAAGCACAAATACAGGATTTGTGCAATGATTTGGTGTGGCGATCGATCGCACGGCTGACAAAAAAACAATCTCAGCTTTTAGGAGCAAGACTTAAGTGGCAAATAGTTTGCTAAACTTATCTACAGTTGATTGCTGAGAGTCAGATTGCTTGAATTTAGCCTCACATCTATGTTTTCGGTCAAATTACGGAAGTATTCACACTTCAATCAAACCACTTCACTGTGCGACGCGACTGCTAACTACAGGCCCGTAAGTCGATTTTCCCTTTTTCAATTTGAGATTTACTTGCAGCGCTGTGAATCACCGATCGCGAACTTAAGTGTAAAATGTTAATCTCTCCAGGATAGGAGTCGAGGGCTTGTATCCGTTTTAGAGCGAGTCATCTACGCGCCGGCTGGAATAATAACCTTTAATCTCGGAGTTAAAAAATCGGCCTGTAGAATCAGCTTCTTGCAGAGATTCCCAAATTTCTGGTTCTACGTCGCTGTATTGATAGACTGACCCGCTGCTAAATTCTATTTGCAAAACTTGAGCCTCTTCATTGTATCCGATCGCGCTAGCCATTGCCGAATCAACCGGCATCATAGCAATGGGTTCGCCGCCAGGAGCGATTTCTGTTGATTCAATACTGCCACTGAGTTCGGTAGAATCTGTATTGGCGATGAAATCAACCATTTGCAGGCCGTGCATTGCAGCTTCGGGTGCGGCAATTTCGATAAATTCGAGGCATTCCCCGCGATCGATCAACAGTCCTAGCTGGCCGTTAGAGTGACCGACTGCTAAGACATTGCTCAAGTCTATTTTGGATAGTTTCATGGGTTTTGTCAACAAGGATTTGTTTTACGTCAATATTTCCCGATCTTTGCAAGTTTCGGTGTCGAGGAAATAGTGGATTAATTAATAGTGTATACTGCATTGGTTAAAAAGTCAACTAGCGTATCTTTTATGTGTAAAGTGTGAATTTAGCATCCTAATTTGGTATGATTTGTCTGTTGCTTAAGGAAATTAGACCTCTTCCACTCCTAAGCTTTCCTACCCTAAAATTATCTGCGTTTATCTGTATTTATCTGCCTGAAATCTGCGGTTTGTGTGTCGATCGCAGACTTATGCAAAAGCTGTATTGAGTTAGGGTTCGCCATAAGCACCTACTTTGATAAGATGTGTCAGCTTCTTAACGAAACTTGACAATAAATTAAGAATTATTGCCATAAAACAAAGGTAAAGTTGTGGCTATGGCGAGTCAAAGCCCAACCAGCAAAAGCGTTTGAGAATTTTTCCCATCTGTAAATCTTCAGAAAGTTACTATTTCTAAAGGATTCATCTGGTGAGAAAATCTCAAACAACCTTAAAATTTAGCAGTAATCGCCCGATCGCACAATTCTCAACCACCCCAAGGAAAAATACCTATGAAATTGGCTTATTGGATGTACGCAGGCCCAGCCCACATCGGCACTCTGCGCGTTGCGACTTCCTTCAAAAACGTCCACGCGATCATGCACGCACCGATTGGAGACGACTATTTTAACGTCATGCGATCGATGCTGGAGAGGGAACGGGACTTCACTCCGGTAACTACCAGCGTGGTTGACAGACACGTACTGGCACGGGGCTCGCAGGAACGGGTGGTGGACAATATCACCCGCAAAGACAGAGAAGAGCACCCCGATTTAATTGTACTTACCCCGACTTGCACCTCTAGCATTCTGCAAGAAGACTTGGAAAACTTTGTCAACCGAGCTCAATTGGATGCCAAAGGCGATGTGATGCTGGCGGATGTTAATCATTATCGGTTTAACGAACTCCAAGCTGCCGATCGCACTTTGGATCAAATCGTCCAACTTTACATCAACAAAGCCCGCAAAAAAGGCGATTTGGAAGGTAAAAGCGAAAAACCATCGGTGAATATTATCGGTATGTCTACGCTGGGTTTCCACAACCATCACGACTGCACCGAATTGAAGCGTTTGATGGCAGATTTGGGAATCGAAGTCAACGAAGTTATTCCCGAAGGTGCTTCGGTTCACAACTTAAAAAGATTGCCGCGGGCTTGGTTTAACCTCGTTCCTTATCGGGAGTTGGGGATGGCAGCCGGGGAGTATTTGCAAAAAGAATTCGGCACGCCGATGGTGGATATTACGCCGATGGGTGTGGTGGAAACGGCGCGTTGTATTCGGAAGATTCAGGAAGTTCTGAATGCTCAAGGTGCGGATGTTGATTACGAAGATTTCATCGATCAACAAACGCGGTTTGTGTCTCAGGCTGCTTGGTTCTCAAGGTCGATCGACTGCCAAAACTTAACGGGTAAAAAAGCCGTCGTATTTGGGGATAATACGCACGCTGCGGCGATGACGAAGATTTTGGCTCGCGAGATGGGAATCCACGTTGTGTGGGCTGGTACGTACTGCAAACACGATGCTGATTGGTTCCGGGAAGAGGTAAAAGGGTATTGTGATGAAGTGCTGGTGACAGAGGATCATGGGGCGATCGGAGATGCGATCGCCAAAGCGGAACCTTCGGCAATTTTCGGCACGCAGATGGAACGCCACGTGGGTAAAAGGCTTGATATTCCGTGCGGTGTGATTGCTGCGCCGATTCACGTGCAAAATTTCCCGATCGGCTACAAGCCATTTTTGGGTTATGAAGGCACAAATCAGTGTGTAGATTTGGTCTACAATTCCTTTACTTTGGGCATGGAAGACCACTTGCTGGAAATCTTCGGCGGCCACGATACTAAGGAAGTGATTACCAAGGGAATTTCGGCTGATTCTGATATGAATTGGACGAAGGACGGACAAGCTGAGTTGAATAAAATTCCTGGTTTTGTGCGCGGGAAAGTCAAGCGGAATACTGAGAAGTTCGCGCGGGAACGAGGGATTGCTCTCATCAATGCTGAGGTGTTGTACGCGGCCAAGGAAGCTGTCGGGGCGTAGTTAGTTGTAGGGTGGGCTTTTTGCCCACCTTACTGCAACTCCTTATACCTAGTAGAGATGTATATCCCCACAATACAGCTTTGTTTTGTTAAACTAGCAGATGACTCCCAAGAAAGATGAGTTTAGCATTAATATGAGCTATTGTGTGAATCCTGCTTGCCCCGCACCACAAAACCCTGACACACTTAGGTATTGTCAGGCCTGTGGCTCTGGATTGCTACTAAATTATAATCGCTACCGCTCAATTAAGATGATAGGTCAAGGAGGGTTTGGCCGGACTTTCCTAGCTGTAGATAACAACAGCCTTGGTAAGCTATTGCGCGTAATTAAGCAATTTTATCCTCAAGATCCAACAACTATTCAAAGAAGTAGGATAAATGTTTCAAATCCTACAATCCCTGGATCGAAGGCAATTGAACAACTGCCAGACATATTTCGTCAAGAAATAGAAAGACTAGAACAGTTAGGAAGCCACCCTCAAATCCCAGCATTAGTAGATAGTTTTGAACAAGATGGTTTCTTGTACCTGGTGCAAGAATTTTTTGAAGGCGATAATCTGGCTACAGAATTAAATCAACAAGGAGCATTCGGTGAGGTTAAAATTTTGCAATTACTTGCTGATTTGCTACCTATTTTGAAATTTATACATGACAACCATGTAATTCATCGAGATATCAAGCCAGATAATATACTTCGACAAAAAGTTAATCAAAAATTAGTTCTTGTTGATTTTGGCGTTTCTAAACTCGTTACTAAAAGAGTTCATACTAACAATTTTGCTACAGCAAACATTGGAACTATTGGTTACATAGCTCCCGAGCAATCTATGGGTATACAAAGTTTCGCAAGCGATTTTTATAGCTTGGGAGTAACTTGTATTTGTCTAATGACAAAAAAAGCTCCTAGTGAACTCTTCAACAGTGGAACTCACTCTTGGGATTGGCGACATCACTTAATTGGAGAGGTTAGTGAAGGGCTAAGTAAAATTTTGGATAAGTTATTGCAACCTGCGGTGAATAATCGCTATCAATCAGCTAGTGAAGTTTTAAAAGATATAACTGAATTATCATCACCAATAAAGCAACAAAATCCGAAGAAAAAAATAACAGTTTGGGAAAAAGCAGGTATTTTGGCTGCCGTAATAGCTGCTTTAACTGGTGTTTTGGCTCTTTTTAAACCTGATGGTAGCAAGGCAACAGCGGACGCAGTGGATCAAGTAAAAATTGTTTCTAGCCAAGATTTAAGCTACAGCCAATTAGTTAACTATTTACGAGATAAAAACTGGAAGGCTGCCGATCGAGAAACTTATGAAATAATGCTGAAGAGTGGGGGAAAAGTATCAGAAGCACGAGGCTACATAGATCAAATTCAGGTTGCCAATTTATCTTGTACTGACTTACAAACAATCGATCGCCTTTGGCGTGCAGCAAGTGAAGGTAAGTTAGGTTTTAGCGCTCAACAGTTAATTTATGAACAGCAGAGACTCAACTGGCAGAAAATGTATGCTGAAGTTGGTTGGGGAAGTTTAAAAGGCACAGTGTTTACCAAGACAGTTGACCGAGAACTTGATTTGCCCACCCGAAGGTTAAAATACAAATCGGGGATGGAGCCAGATTTTCAAAATCCTTCCCCTGGACATTTACCTGTTACAATTGGCTTAGTAAAGGGTAAGGCATTACCGCAATTTGCAGATGTCTGTAAATTCTAGGTTCTATCTTCGATCGCCGTTCTCCAACAAGTGTGCGATCGCCCATCTGAAAAATTGCTATAATATCAAATGAGCCAACCTTGCTCTAAGTGAAAAAATATGTCAACCCCTACACAAACCCCCCAAACAAGCACCCTTGAGATAACTATCGATCAGGAACAAAAAGAACTGTTAGAAAAAGCAGCTACCCTGTGGGGTATTAGTCTGAGCGAATATCTGCTCGAAGTTGCTCTAAATCTAGCCCAAGAAATGCCACTTAAACCAGAAGCGATCGTTCTTTCCGAACCAAATTGGAAAATTGTTACCTCAGCGATAGAAAATCCACCAGAACTTAACTCTAAGCTGAAAGCAGCGATCGAAAGGTATCGACAAAAATACAATCGCAAATAAATAATGGAATGGATTTTTTGCTCTATAGATGATAGGGTAAATTGCTACAATAAAATTAGTCGATCGCTATTTGGTAACAAAACAATGTCAACAGCAACCGACACCCAAACAAAAATAGAGTTAACTCTCAGCCAATTTGACTAAAGTGCTTGAATAAATAAGAAAGCGATCGCCCTTATTCCACCTCACTTTCTTCTGGCTCATTTTCGGGCTCATCTTCCGCCGCAAAATCCACCTTCTCATAGACATCAGCCAGTGGCACTTCAACTTGAAAGAAATTAAAAACTAGCGCCGCATCTTCCTCATCGTACTGATGGTACGACCACCGCTTGTTAGCCAACTTGCAATACTGTTCTACATAAACCTGAGATTGGTCAATCAGAATATACTCTTGAAATGCCGGCAGCGTTTGATAAAACTTAAATTTATCACTGCGATCGTAAGCTTTCGTAGATTTCGATAAAACTTCCACAATTACTTGCGGATTCATCACCGTATCCTGGCGATTATTGTAATACTCAGGTTTACCCGGAATTACCATCACATCGGGATAAGTATAAAATCGCTTTTTCGGCAGCCACAAACGCACGTCACCGAAGAAAACTCGATAGTCCTGTTTTTTGAGCCCAAGACTTAATGCAATATAAATATTGCCAGCGATTTGATTGTGATTTGTAGTTCCGCCTGTCATGGGAATAATTACTCCATCGCGATACTCACTTTTGTACTCTGCTGCTTCTTCCAGGGCGAGATATTCTTCGGGAGTGAAGTAGTCTTGTGCTGTTTGCTGTTCTGTTACTTGTAGAATAGCCGTCACGGTTTTTTCCCCAACTCAATTGATATCTTGCATCTAGTTTAACATTGCCCTAAATTGCGGGCGGGCAGGATGCCCACCCCACAACAAAAACCATTTTTTGTGGAAGAGGCATCTTGCCTGTTCTCGATAAGATTCCAACATCTGCGATCGCCCTTCAATAACAAGCGGGCGATCGCACTTCAATAACTCGCAACCGAAATTAGTCGATCGGATCGAAAACTAAAGTCAATCTCGCAGCCGGAAGCAGTTGTTTGATCACTCGCAAATGACCCTCTGCATCAGACCAACTGCGAAACCGACCCACAACGACCCTTTGCAGGTTCGGAAGCAAACGAACCACGATCCACGGTCTGAGACGTTTCTCATACGGCATAATAGGTGTATCTCCTTTGTTAATTGGAGCCATAGCCAGTCCTTGCTTTCCATGGCGGGGGACTGGCTTTTGACTGTGTATTGATTGGATTAGAGGAATTATAACATAATAAGCCCAAATATGTGTCAATCATTTTGAAGAACAGGGCAACAACACGATCGGGAGCGTAAGCTTGTACCATTAAAAGCGTTAGTAAACCAACAAATATTTACATTGAGCAAGCGCGTTCACGTTACGTTTCCTGATTACGTATATGAAGCTTTGGATCGATGGGCTGACAAACAAGGCCGATCCACGGCTAACCTGATAGCCTTTCTCGTGGAAACGGCTTTATTGGAAGCCCAACAAAAGGGAGAAGTACCCCCTGGGCCCGAAGATCCCAAAAGTGACAAGTAAAGAGTTCCCTCGTGGGTTACATTGGTGGCAACTTAAGTTCAAACCCATCGACAGACTGCTGTTTAAGTATTAAACTTAGATCCCCCCCTAGCTCCCCTTAAGAAGCTATGCTTTATAAACATCTTTCTTGACAATCTTGAAAGCTTTGTACAGCAAAAATTTCAGGAGAAGTTGTGACACAAGCCTTGACAATTTAACAACTTTATTTATTGAAAGCAGCTTGCGTTTATTGAGAATTGGCAATCGAGGAATCAGGGTTTGATAGCCTCGCTCGCGCTCGCTCTCAAATGTTAAGAAAAATCCTTATAACGCAGAGCTTCTTAAGGGGGGAACCGGAATCTTCTCAAAGTCCCCATTCTTAAGGGGGATTTAGGGGGAACTCCTCGGAGTAAACAGTTTTAACCCAGGCGTATTGCGGTATACATCCCATGTCTATCGCAACTCGCCCATATTTCAACTAATCCCCAAAACCCAAAAAACCCTCCCCAACAAGGAGAAGGGAGGGCGCACATAAAATAGAGTTAGAAATTCAGGCTTTTGCAAAATTAACAATAATGAGTCACATCCTCGCCGCACTCGTCAGCCAAATAACACAAAGCACGAAAGCGCAGCCCCACCACTTGCTCGTAAAGCGGATTTAACTTGCACAGCGGCGGAATGTGAAATAAAGTGCGATCGCAAATTTTGACTTCCCGCTCAAACGGGCACTGGCTGGGAATAAACTTGCACAGAAACCGAGCTAACTTTTGACTTTTAATTGCACTATTGTCAAGCCACTGTTTCAGCGGATGCAACAAGTCAAAGCGCGGCTTATTGCCGTAAGGTTGAAGATTTGTAGCGACACTAACAGGGGTTTCTTCTTTGCCATGCCATACCCAAATTGGCAGAATTCGATCGGACTGTGTATTCTCAAATACGTTCATATTTCTCTGTTCCTCTTTTACAACGAGGTGCCAAGAACTCTTTGTAGAGCTTGTACGAGATTTTGTCTACAATAAGTACCTACAGCAGCTCGTTTTGCTTTACCGGATGAAACTTCTTGAATTAATGACTTAATCCGAGAAAAGTAGTTCCTGATTTTTTTTGAGAGACGGTGTGCGATCGCAAAAGTGTCCTCATTGCCAGCCCAAGGATTTATCTATGGGGTAAAAACTCTGCCTTAAACCTTCAAGGTTTAACCTTCAGTTAACTCTCCTTTTGTACTTCCTCTACGATAATGACGCATCGAGGTGAATAATTCCATGCGTGAAAATGCGGAATTTTCAATCAAAGTTATAATAGTTTCAAATAAGCACGGCGCTACAAAAAACCCTGAAACCCAGCGCCAAGTGTCGCTGCGCCCGCGCGTGCGTAGCTATCCCGTAGGGAATCGGGCAGAAACTCCTACAATTAAAAATAATCGGCATTACCGCCCTCCCAACCCATGAGTAACCCAGAAACCCAATCTATCACCCGTGAATTGCAAAGCCACGCCGCCATTCTCGGCGGCTTCGTCTCCCTCCTCTGGATTATTGAGATTCTCGATGTATTCATATTTGGAGGCGCGCTGAATTCCTACGGAGTCCGCCCCCGCAGCATCGACGGACTTGAAGGCATCCTATTCATGCCTTTTCTGCACGGCAGTTTTGCTCACTTAGCCGCCAATACCCTCCCGTTTCTGACATTTGGTTGGCTGATAATGTTGCAAGAAATAAGCGACTTTTTTGTCGTAAGTGCCGTTACTGTACTCATCAGCGGATTGGGAGTTTGGCTGACAGGCGCGCCCAATTCCGTGCACATTGGTGCCAGCGGATTAATCTTTGGTTACTTCGGATTTTTGCTGTTGCGGGGCTTTTTTGAACGCAGCTTTACGTCTATTGCGATATCTTTAATTGTCGGTTTCTTCTACGGCGGTTTAATTTGGGGAGTTTTGCCCTCGCAGCCTGGAGTTTCCTGGCAAGCGCATTTCTTTGGCTTTGTCGGCGGCGTATTAGCAGCTCAACTTTTGGGGCGGCAGAAACGGCAAATCAACTAAAATAATACTTATCCTGCTTTAGGTATGTTGTTGCGCTTCAGCGCTCTTTTCTATAGATAAAGAGCGCTAAAGCGCAACTACGTACCTTTTAATAATTCTACTTGCGCCGGCAAGCACACAGTGAAAACCGAACCGCCCCCTAACCGGCTTTGAACTTGCATATCACCGCCCATCATCAAACAAAAGTGACGGCTAATAGTCAATCCCAAACCCGTGCCGCCGTACTTGCGCGTAGTTGAGGCGTCACCCTGCATAAAAGCTTGAAATAAATGCTGCATTTGTTCGGGGGGAATACCAATGCCTGTATCAGCTACGCGGAAAATTATTAAATCGGAAGGTTCTGCTATTTCTTGAGTTGTTAAGCTGTCATGCTTAACTCTTTCAACGGACAAGGTAATAGTCCCGCCTTCCGTAAATTTTGCTGCATTGCTCAGCAGGTTGAGCAATATTTGACGAGTTTTGGTAATGTCAGCATACATCATTCCCAAGTCCTTAGCACAATTAACTTCAAATTTATTAAAATTTTTCTCTACCAATGGTTCGGCTGTAGAAACTACCTCGTCAATTAAATTAACCGGGTTGAAAGTTTCTAAATAAAGTTCCATCCGCCCCGCTTCAATCTTAGAAATATCGAGAATGTCGCTAATTAAAGATAGCAAGTGTTTGCCGGCAGTTTGAATTTTGTGCAAGTCTGGGATAAAATCTTCGCAGCCCAAATCCTCGGCGTCTTCTTTGAGCATCTCGCTGTAACCGATAATGGCGTTGAGGGGAGTTCGCAATTCGTGGCTCATATTGGCTAAGAATGAGCTTTTGGCTTGGCTGGCTGCTTGAGCGGTTTGAGCGACTTGTTGGAATTCTTCTGCTAGTTTGCGTTGGGTAATGTCTTCGGCAATGCCGACTATACGGTAAATTTCTCCTGTTTCGTTGCGGACTGGAAAAGCCCGATCGCGCACCCAGCAAACTGAACCGTCGGATCGCACTACCCGATACTCCTCATCATAATCCCCCTGCACCTGTTTTTCAAAGGCTGCCTTAACGCGATCGCGATCGTCTCGGTGAATAGCATCCCAAAAAGCGTCCGGATGTGACAGCAAACTCCGATAGCTTAAATTCCATATTTTCTCGCAAGCAGGGCTCACATAAATTATCTGCTGTTGATTCGGTTCTCTAATCCAAAATACCTCATGAATATTTTCTGCCAACTGGCGAAACCGTTCCTCACTGGCGCGCAACTGATCCACAGCACGGTGAAACTCCGTCACGTCTTGAACCAGCGATGCAACCCCAATTATACAGCCGTCAGCATCAACCAAAGTCGTATTGTACCACTCACAAAGAATAATTTGCCCGTCCTTTCTAATGTTCTCATTAATGCTACTAATTCCTCCTTGATTAGTGAGCAAAGTTATAGATAGTTGCCTGACATACTCCTTAGTATTTTCAGGAACTATTAAATCGACTCCGTGCCGTCCGATTGCTTCCAAGCGATTGAATCCAAAAATTCTTTCTGCTGACAAATTCCAGTCGGCAACTTCAAAATTGAGATTCCATTCGATCGCCCCCAAAGGAGTTTGATAGAGGTGAAAAGCGAGTTTTTCCTGAGATAGTTTCAGAGAGCGAATTAATTGAGTTTTATCAGCAATCGCAGCTTCCACCCGCTCTTCGAGAGTAGTAAACGACTCTTCCAATTGATCTGCCATCGTATTAAAAGAGCGAGCCAGGACACCCACCTCATCCTCCCGCTCTACAGACGCCATCAAGCGGGGATCTACCGCCATTGAGTCCCATTCTCCCCGCGACAAAGCCTCCGCAGCCTTGCTCAGACGATGAATTGGCATGACAATCCACCTCGAAGTCACACATCCTAGAGCCGTCGCCAGCACCAAAGCACCGAAACAGAGCAAAATTGTGTAGCGAGTATTGGCGTTAATCGCTTCCATAAAATCGGCTTCGGGAACCGCCACTACAATCAACCAATCGAGGCCCCTCCTGTCTGAGAAGGGCGTTACCTGTAGAAATTGCCGTTGACCGTCGATGGTAAAATCTAACTGCTGAGAGCTGTCAATCTTGCTCAAATGCCCGAACCGTTGTGTCAAATAGCGGGCTGTCGATCGAATTAGAACATTTTTGCTATTCGCTGCCCCAATCCGTTGTGGAACGCCTTTGCTCACAATAAATGGCGCTTCTGGAGTTGAATTTGCAACCAATTCTCCAGACCTTTCGACAATAAAAGTTTGTCCTGATTTACCAATCTTCAGTTTTTCCAAAAATTGATGAATATCAGAGAGTGTCAAATCAGAACCAAGAATTCCAATCAGTTTATTATTCTTTCCGTAAACGGGTTGAGCAGCAGTAATTGCTAGTTTGGGACTGTCAAAATAAGTATAAATTTTAGTCCATGTGGGCTTGCCTGCCCGCACCGGAGCTACATACCAAGGTCGGGTGCGAGGGTCGTAGTTAGGAGTAGTTTTTAAAAGCTTAGTTGCTTCGCCGAACTTAGACGGCGTGTAGCTGTGCAAATTATAGCCACTAGACTTATTAGAAATCCGAATTTGCAAATTGCCATCGTCAAGCCTTTCAACTCCCGTAAAAATTTTTTGTTCGGAGCCGAATTGAATGTAGCTAATTGTATTAAAGGTTTCGAGTTGTTTGGAGAAGTAGCTGAGTAAACTGGCTTCATCCTGCACGTTCAAAATACCCAGACGGATGGCATCGAGATTGAGTTGATTGATTTGGTGCGGCCTTTCGATATAACTATAAATGTGTTGCTGGATGCGCGATGTGACTTCGGCCCGCAGTTGCGCGGCAACATCGTTGACAGCTATGCGCCCGTGGCGCAGGGACAGCCACCCCGTCAGCCCCACCGCAGCGAAAGTCTGGATGGCAAAAGGCACTACAAGGACGAGGCGAATTGGCACTTGGCGCGACATTTTTAAAATATGGTCGCTCAGATATCTGATTGGCATATTGAAGCAGAAATATTACGAACCCACAAAGTTTCGGTAAAGTACAACCTGATGAGCGCAGATTTTAACGTTGAGATCGTTTTATCTGGCAAAGTGCTGTTAAAAACTCTGAATCTGCCGCTACTAACTTAATTTTTAACGACTGCCACCGTCATCTTAGCGCGATCGCGTGCTTGGTAAGGGCGATCGAGATTAATCGAGTATCACTCCTGGACGGAATGTAGGCGGTGATACTATTTGAGATTTTACATTTGAGATTGGGTAGTTGGCGATCGCACTCGCTTCTCCAGAAACCGATTTTTTTTACAAATCTGGTAGTTGAACTTCGATCGCCCTCAGTTGCCGCGAAGTCTCAAACTGGTTTCTGAGAGTCGGAGCACGATCGCCAGTTACAAGTTTTCGCGGTAACTTTAATTAATATCTTCATAACCAGTTACTTTTGATAGAGTGCAAGTTAATTCCGGCTGGGTACAATAAGTATAGTAGGATGCAACTAGCGGAGGCATGGATGATGAACGCAGTTATTGCTACTCTTGGCACTGCTCTCGGACTGAGTTCAATTTTTATCGGTTTTACTCCAGCGGTTATAGCCCAACAAAGACCGCAACCAGCACCCCAAAATTCGGAAACGACTTTATCAGGGGATTCCCTCAGAAGTGTGGAGGACAGAACCGTAGACTCGGACTACCAAAACTTGATTGGCGAACGAGAAACGGCGGCTAATGCTGCTACTCGGGAACGCAGCTTGGGGGATACATTTCGCCTCAAAATCGGCCCCGAATTGGAATTTATCACTACTCCTTCTGACGCCCAGCGCCAAGGAAATCCCGTTCCTATCAAACCCAGCGACAGCGGGACAGAAGCTGGAGTTCAGCTTCAGCTAGGACTTTAGCAATATTTAATGGAATTGAGGTCTAGCAAACGAGCGATCGCACAGCCCGATTTTTGAGGCTATAAGCTCTTGTGACTGCGATCGCTCGTTTCTATGAAATTTATCACAAGTTTTGTGCGGCTTCCATCACAGGAGAGTCTTTATTCTCCACCTACAATTGGGGCTATTAAACATCAGACGCATCCCAATTAGATACGTATCTTTACAATAGCGCATAAAACTGGCGGTGAAGGTCATGGGAAAGGCTCAATTAATCGATTATTTGCGGGGAGAGTTGGCGATATCGAATTCTGCGATCGCCGTTGCTCTGAGACACGACGAACAAGATGCCGGCCAACTGCCAATGGTTCTGTGGCAGTACGGGTTAGTTACCCTGGAAGAGTTAGACCTGATTTTTGATTGGCTGGAAACTCAGTCGGCTTAATAATTTAAAATTCCGAATTTTAAAATATGGATATCTGATTCCAGATTTTTGAGAAATAAAGCTTACCAAAAGATTGGGTCTACAACCCCGTCCTTATAGGACGGCTTGAATTCAAAGTCTAAAGATTACTTTCCAATCAAGTTTATAGCTACAATTGCCCATAAGCGTCATAGAATAATTCCATGATTGTACTAGAGTTCAAGTTAAAAGGCAAGCTACAGCAATACCGGATCGTAGACGAAATGATCCGCACAGCTCAGTTTGTCCGAAACAAAGCTCTCAGATATTGGATCGACAATTCCAGAGTTAAGCTATCGGATTTATACAAACAATGCGCCATCATGGCGAAAGAGTTTGAATGGGCCGGAAAACTTAACTCAATGGCGCGTCAAGCTTCGGCTGAGCGTGCCATTTTTGCTATTCAACGTTTCTTTTCTAATTGCAAAGCTAAGAAACCAGGAAAAAAAGGATACCCACAATTCAAAAAAAACACTCACTCCGTAGAATACAAAACTTCCGGATGGGCGCTTTCGATCGACAAAAAATGTCTAACATTCACGGACGGTTTTGCTGCTGGAACCTTTAGGTTACTCGGTAGTCGAGACTTGCACTTCTATGCACCTACTGAGATTAAACGAGTCAGAGTAATTCGTCGAGCCGATGGTTACTACGCTCAGTTTTGCATCAATGTAGAGCGAACAGAAGAAATAGTTCCTACGGGGAAAACGATTGGCATAGATGTGGGATTGAACCATTTCTACACCGATAGTACAGGAGAAACAGTTCCAAATCCTCGGCATTTGCGTAAAAGTGAAAAAGCTTTAAAGCGCTTGCAGAAACGAGTTTCTCGGAAAAAGAAAGGTTCGAGTAATCGCAAGAAAGCGATAAATAAGTTAGGCAGAAAGCACTTAAAAGTCAGTAGGCAGCGTAAAGACTTCGCCATCAAGACGGCGTTGTGCGTAGTGAAATCTAACGATTTCGTAGCCTACGAAGACCTTCAGGTGAAAAATATGGTGAAGAACCATAAGCTTGCCAAATCAATTAGCGATGCAGCGTGGTCACAGTTTGCCCAATGGTTGCAATATTTTGGGAAAGTGTACGGTAAAACAGTAGTTGCTGTAGCACCTGGGTACACTTCCCAAGATTGCTCAAGTTGTGGCAATCGCGTTCAGAAATCCCTATCGGTCAGAACTCATATTTGCCTGTGCGGTGCGGTGTTAGACCGCGACCACAATGCAGCGAAGAATATTTTGGCTAAAGGATTGAAAGCCCGTGCAGGAATTAATTTAAATACGGTGGGGCACACCGGAATTAACGCTTGGGAACAGACCGACCTCTACCCATTGGTGGTGACATCAACGGGCAAGCCGACTGGTTGAACCAAGAATCCCTGCGCGTTCAAGCCGGGGAGTGTCAAACAAACGGGCGTCTAAAAGTATAGGGTTGAGTGTTGAGGTTGAGGTTGAGGTTGATTTTTTACCTTTGGGTAAGATCTAAATATGCGATAGGGACACAGCACTGCTGTGTCCCTATTGTTATGGCTCCAGACGCGATAAAACAAGCCCCAGCAACTTTTAGGTTTGCCGGGGCTTGTTCGATTGAATTTGGTGGCGGGAAGTGGATTTGAACCACTGACCTTCGGGTTATGAGCCCGACGAGCTACCAGGCTGCTCTATCCCGCGTCGCTGTCTGTCTATCTATTCTCAAAAATCAAACCCTGCATCCTCAAAGATTGCAGGGATTGTTTCAAGTTGGTGGCGGGAAGTGGATTTGAACCACTGACCTTCGGGTTATGAGCCCGACGAGCTACCAGGCTGCTCTATCCCGCGTCGCTTTGTCTACTCTCTAATATAAACACATCTTTCTGGAAATTGCAACCCCTCTATCAAAAAAACTTTTGAGATTGTGGTAGGGGTTGCTGAAATTGGCGAAGAAGTGTCGATCGAAGAGGGAGAGAGGGGGAGAGGGAGAGAGTGGGAGAGGGGGAGGGGATTTTTGATCTGGTTATCTAGATAGAGAATTGTAATGCGGAACAACTCAGAGCATCGAAACTTCGCCGACTACCTCCAAACGCTTAAAATCACTGAGAGTTAGGTAAGTGTCAGAAAGAGTTTCGGCGATCGTCGCAGTAATCCAGCCCAACTGTTTTAGCAAGTGAATCGCCACAGCAAATTTAGCGCGCTTTCCTCCATCCGTCACCTTAATTGCCAAGCCCATACCTTCGCCAACCCGGCCGATGCACTGAACCCCTTCAGCACCGGATTTGCTCACCAATTCGCCTTGAGTCAAGCGCATCAGTTCCGTGTCAAATCTCCCCTCACCAGCAACCATCATCGGGTGATGAGTCATAGCGCGGACAATCCGCTCCATATCCACATTGTCGCCGGAGGCTAATTTAGCGTACAAAGACGCCATTTGCCCCAACTGCAACAGATAGGTAGGAGCGCCGCAGTCGTCGCGAGCGCTGATAAACTCTTCGGCAGGCATGGCCAGCAAGTCAGCTACTTTTCCCAAAATAAGCTGCTGGACGGGATGTTTGCGCCGCAAATAAGTTTCTAGAGGCCAGTGCAGTTGTTGACAGACAGCCAGCATTCCGGCGTGTTTGCCAGAACAGTTGTATTGCAGGGGGCTCTTTTTGCCTTCGGGAATGGGGCATTGAAGTTTAGATGGGTCAATGTCGCAGCGCCACAGGACGTTAAACACCTGTCGCGATTGCTCGATCGTACCTTGATGAGAACTGCAAATAATCGCTAAATCTCGATCGGTCAATTCGTAGCGTTCCAAAGTGCCGCTCGCCGTCACAGCCAAAGCTTGAAAAGGTTTGAGTGAAGAACGGACAAATGTCGCCGTTTCCGAGTTACCGGCAACGGAAAGAACGCGGCCGCGCTTGTCGCAAACAGCCGCCTGGGCGCGATGCCTAGATTCTGGAATACCTTCGCGCAACAGCGTGACTTCGAGTTCGGGAGCTTGGGTTCGTTTTCCCCTTGTCATATCAATTTTAGATTTTAGATTTTAGATTTTAGATAGGGGCCGGTGGAAGTTTCGATCCCTATGTCGCAACGGGGCGGGCATGGGGCACCGCCCCTACTACTCAAAACTTCCCTGTTACCGCTTCCGATTACACACAAGTCCAAATTAGTCCCCCGGCAACCAGCAATACTGTCAAACCATAAAATGTCTGCCGCAGACGCCTGAGAATTGGTTCTAGTTCGTAGTTGACTATCAATTGGTCTTGAGCTAAAACTTCGGGAGTTTTAGGCCAAGATTGACAATCGTACCAGCCAGACTCTTCGTAGACGACTGTGGGATTGGCAAGGCGCGATCGCACGTAGAACCAACCCAAGTAAAGCCGCAGCAAAGCTAATCCTAGAATAAAACCGGCACCAGCGGTAGCGCACAGGGCAAACTGAACTGGATACTTACCAGGAGCAAAGCTGGCTGCTGCTAAGGGCCCGGATACCAAGCAACTCCAACCCCATACCCAAGCGAGTTTTGCCAGATATGCGGGCCAATCGAGAGTTACCCAGCTAAAAAAACCGGATTCTGTCAGTTCTTGGTATTCATTAACCGGGCGTTGTTCCTGCGGAACAGGACAAATAGAAACAGAAGTGTCTTTCACATTAGCGATCCTCTCGGCGCAGTGGAAAATTCAATTCGTTCGGCGTGTCCCCAGAACGCTTCTAAATTGTAAAATTCGCGCTCTTGAGGTTTTAAAATGTGGATAATCACGTCGCCGTAGTCCATGACGACCCAACTGGCGTCTGATAGCCCTTGTGTACGCAGCGGCAAGCGTCCCCATTCTTCTTCTACTTGGTCGGCGATGGCTTGGGAGATGGCTCGTACCTGGACGTTGGAAAATCCGGTGACGATCGCAAAGTAGTCAGCAAGATAGGATACTTCTGCTACGCCGAGCAATACAATATCAACTGCTTTGCGGTCATCGGCAGCGGCAGCAGCGGTCAATATCAGGCCGCGGGCTTCGTCTGGGGTGGTGGCGTCCGTTACTGTGGACTCGGCCCGGGAGTATTCGAGTTGGGTTAGATCTGACATTAAGTGTTTAAGTTCCTAATTGATACGGTAAGGGGGAAGTGGTGCGCTATTGGCTTTCGGTTGTTGGCAGTTTGAGACTGGAAATAGGAGTTAAATTCAAGTCAAAAGTAAGTACAGGATTGCTGGTAAATTTTACGTTTAACTTGTGATTTGTTCGATCGACTTTCCCGTCGAATTTCCTATTTCGGGCGATTGGGCGCGGGCCATTTGCAGCGCCCAATTCCGCGTAAGTACGGTGCGGGGGTGGATGTAGCAGCGAGTTTCTAGCAAATATTTAAGAGAATAATCGCTAGTTTGCCACACGGCTGCATAAAGATTTTGCACGCTTGCCTCGCGCAGTGCTTCTAGAGAGGCTGTGTTGCCGCGACTCGGCTCTATAGTGTCTGCTATAAAAACGGTACAACTGAGCTGGCTCATGTTTGGTCTGCCGAGGGTATGATTGGCGATTGCGTCCAAAATTTCTCGATCGACCACCCCGAATTCGTCTCTAGCGACGATCGCGCTCGCGTCTGCGTGCAGCAAATGCGGGTGTGCTTCCAACACTGAGTCTAACTCTAAACCTTCCTTCTGAGCCATTTGTAGCAGCAGTTGGGGTTTAAAGTATTTTGCCAAATCGTGGAGCAGTCCTGCCGATCGGGCTTTTGCTTCGTCGAGGCCGTAATGGCGGGCCAAGTCTCCTGCTGTTTGTTCGACTCCGAGGATGTGTGTGATGCGGGCGGCAGGAACGCGCTGTGAGAGCCAAGCTAGGACTTTTTCGCGATCGAGTGCAAGTGTCAAATATTAACTCCAAATTGTAGGATCTACTATTTTAGCGTTTTGTTTTAATGGACTGCGGTGTCGGGTACGCATCCCAATTTGGTAAAAAGCGTTTTTTAGGAGTGCGAACGTCTCGCTCGCGATCTATGCCGCGAGCGAGACGTTCGCACTGCATATCATCCAAATATATTATTATGATGGTGCAACCGTGCGCGATCCCAAAGCAAAAATGAGATGCTCCCAAAGCAACTAAATATGAACAACGAATTTACTTCGAGCAAATCTCAAACTGACTGGCAACGCCTAGATGCCATGACTGATGAAGATATTGATTTCTCCGATTGCCCTGAAATTACGCCTGAAATGTTTGCTAAAGCAGTAGTTCGGCGAGGCTTGCCCAACCCTAAGACGAAAGCTCAAGTGACCTTACGCATTGACAGTGATGTTTTGGAATGGTTTAAATCCCAAGGTCGCGGTTATCAAACTCAGATTAACACGTTACTGCGAGAATACATGAAAGCCCATCAATAATGGATTTGCTATTTTTTGTATCGTTCTCATTTATTCTACTTTTAATCAGTGCCATCAAAGGTTATTTTATAGTTGCTCCGCTTCTAGCTTCGATGGCAATTTTGACGGTCATTTTGTTGCGGAGGGGATTTGGGCTAAAAAGCTTGATACAAATGGCTGTTGCTGGCAGTCAAAAATCTTTTTCAGTCATCGCTATTTTACTTTTAATCGGCGCAGTCATGGCTGTGTGGATGGCTGCGGGGACGGTTCCGGTGCTCGTATATTGGGGAATTAAATCGATCGACCCTCAGTATTTCATTTTTTGGGCGTTTGTGTTAACGAGCGTTTTTTCTGTACTGCTGGGAACATCTTTTGGTGCTGCGAGTACGATCGGCATTGCTTTAATGATAATCGCCAACGGCAGCGGTGTAAATCCAAATCCGATCGCCGGGGCAATTGTGGCGGGAGCTTATGTGGGCGATCGGTGTTCTCCGATGTCTTCGAGCGCTATTTTGATTGCCATCCTTACCAAAACCGAAATTTATACCAATCTCAAAAACATGGCGGTGACAGGCTTATTACCCTTCCTCGTTTCCAGCCTGTTGTATTTAATTTTATCCGCTTCAAATCCCGTCGAACTTTCCGGCAACAATTTGGCTTTGGAACTAGGCACAGCCTTCAATCTTAATTCGATAACTTTGCTGCCAGCCTTGACAATTCTCATACTTTGTGTACTGCGAGTCGAAGTCAAAATCGCGATGGCTGTTAGTATCGTTGCCGGAAGTGCGATCGCCTTTTTCGTTCAAGGTTATTCGGCGATCGAGATTCTGCAATTTGCGATCGGCGGATTTAAATTAGCGCCAACTTCTAGTTTAAAAGACATTGTGGCGGGAGGAGGGATTTTGTCTATGGCTAAGGTTTCATTAGTTGTAGTTGTCTCGACAGCATTTGCAGGAATTTTTGCCGGCACCAGAATTTTAGAATTTGTAGAAGTGTATCTCAATAAAGCTCGAACCAGAGGAGATTTATTCTTGGGAACGACAGTAATTAGCATTTTCTCAGCAGCATTTGGCTGCACGCAGACGATCGCAATTATCTTGACTCATCAATTAGTCGAATCAAAGTACCGCCAACAAAAATTAGATGGCGCTCAACTTGCTGTAGACTTAGAAAATACCGCTGTTGTGATTTCTCCCTTAATTCCTTGGAATATTGCAGGCTTAGTTCCGGCAACTGTCTTGAGTGTAAATTCGGATTTTATCCCCTATGCCTTTTATTTGTATCTCGTTCCTTTATTTAGCTTAATTCAAATGAAGCTGGCCAAAAATAGTCATAAAAATCAACCCAACTAAATGAATAAGAAAATATCAATGGGTTATTTTTTAGGAGTAGCTGCGACTGTTATTTGGGCGGGAAACTTCATCGTTGCTAGAGCTTTAAATCAGGATATTTTGCCGATCGGTCTGGCATTCTGGCGATGGGCGATTGCCGTAGCAACATTAGCACCATTCGCCGTACAATCCACAGTTGAAGATTGGAAATTGGTGCAAAAATATATTCCTTTTGATTCTCATACGTAACTGTAAACTGTCAACTGCTTGTGAGTACCTACTTAAAAGCTTTATGGTGTAAGGCTTGCAGCCAGATACAGCCATCAGGGATTCCCACAGCAGAAAAAAATTTTAGTAACTTGCAGAAATTTGGCGATATTTCTAGATGAATAAGAAACCACACCACTACAGTATGTAGAGTGATGCAGAACGCGGGACTAAAAGGTCGATCGGACTCTTGTCAGGCAAAACCCGTAGTGGCTAACCTATAAACAACAAGCGGATATAAGGGCTTGATACCTTTTTGGTGGTTCTCAAAAACTTCTACTCTCAGAGGAGTATTGATTTATGGACGACAAAGAAAAGCAGCCATCTCCAGAAGCAAACGAAAAGTTCACCGAAGCCGAACTGAATAACCACCTGAACGATCTGGCCTTGGAAGCCCAAAGGCATCCCCTTGAAAGTCCCGATCGCCAGTTAGCCTTGACTAGATTGGTTTCAGAGCTCAGGAAACCCAGCCGCGTTTCACTCCCAAAACATTCACCCAGCTTATCTCTCGCCGAAAACCACCAAGTTTCGGAAGACATTAAGCAAGAAACAGACTTGGCACTTTTCGAGTTTATACAAAAGGAGAAGTTCGACCCGAAAAAAGGAAACGTATTAAACTACGCGAGGTTTACTCAGTCCAAAAAACAGATCGATTTTATTGCTAGTCACCAAGGTATTCATCAGAGAACTGAAAAAGGAAAAAAAGTCACTGATATCGTACTGTCAGCCGACAGACAAATCAGCAATGCTCGATCGGCAGATGGTGATGAATCCAAGACGACCTACTTAGACCAATTTACGTCCGATATCTCCGAACCTTCTTTTCTGGAAAAAATGCGGGAAATAGCGCTAGAAAATCCTGAAAATATTTTCAGCAAGCCCATGAGAATACACCCAGATATTGCTCTGCAAGAAATATTCGTTCTCTGGTTAGATGGATACACTTGGCAGGAAATATCTGACAATTTGTCAGCCAAAATTGGTGCAGATGTCAAAATTGGTTCGATTAGTTCTTTTTTTAATCGAGCTATCAAAGACAAAAAACTGATAGCCGTGGTAAAATTGTATCTGGCACAATTTTTGTTTGTTGTGGCAATCCTCCTGAATTTTGGAGATACCCATTAACCAAATCAAATCCGACAATAGCGTAAGCGAGCATCAAGAATGAACGAGCAGCATCTAGAGGGCTACCGACATCTCGTACAAGCACTGCTAAGCTGTCCAAGTGGAGAAGAAGCAGCTATCTTAAATGCTAACTCAGAACTTCTTGATGCTGGCTTAGTTCAGGTGATGACACAAGTAGCAGAAAATCTCGCTGAAAATGGAGATAAAAATGCTGCGGATTTCCTGGAAAGTGTTGCTACTGAAATAATAGAGTTAGTAGAAAAACCATCAATAGCTGAATCACAAGAGTGTTTAACTTTTTTGTTGCAGGGTTTACAAATAGTTTCCGATACAGGTGCTGACCCTCGGTTATTTTACCAGTTTTTACAATCTAATTTAGACAAATTGGATGTCAAATTAATTGCTGTTTTACAGCGATGGGCAACTACTTTCTTCTCTGAATCGAATGCCGACGAAGCTGAAGATGTAGTCTCAATAATTTGTAATTTTGGTAGTTTAATTCAGCAGTTTCCTTTAGGAAGTAGAAATGTCAATATAGAATTAGCTATCGTTGCTTATCAAATTGGATTGAGTTTTTTTACTAGAGAATTATACCCGGAAAATTGGGCGCTTTGTGAAACGAATTTGGGTAGGGCATACAGTCATAGGATTATAGGCCAAAGAAGTGAAAACTTAGAAGTAGCTATTCAGTGTTACTCGGCAGCTTTAGCTGTGTACACTCGCGCCGCTTTTCCTCAACAGTGGGCTAGCTTGCAAAATAGCCTTGCTAATGCTTACAGCGATCGCATTTTAGGAGTGCGATCGGACAATTTAGAAAAAGCTATCGAGCTTTATACAAGCACTTTAGCAGTGTACAGTCGCGACGCTTTCCCCGAACAATGGGCTACGACCCAAAACAACTTAGGAACAGCCTATAAATCCCGGATACGGGAAGATAAAGCACAAAATTTAGAAAATGCTATTCGTTATTATATAGCTGCTTTGGAAGTCCATAGTCGTGAAGATTTTTCCGAACAGGTGGCTGCCACTCTAAACAATTTAGCTACAGTTTACAGAGATAGAATTCTCGGAGATAGGGCTAACAACTTAGAAACAGCTATTTCTTTCTATGAAAGGGCTTTACAAGTTTACACGCGCGAGAATTTTCCGTCGGATTGGGCCATGATTATAAATAATCTTGGTATTGTTTACCAAGACAGGATTTTCGGAGAAAGAGCCGAGAATTTGGAAAATGCTATTTGTTATTATCAAGCTGCTTTAGAAGTCCGTAGCCGTGAAGCTTTTCCCGAACAGTGGGCCGCCACTCAAAACAATTTGGCTACATTTTACAGCGATAGAATCAAAGGTAATAGAGCAGAGAATATTGAAAAATCCATCTCTTGTTATCATGATGTCCTAACAGTTTACACTCGCGAGACATTTCCTTATGAATGGGCGATGACTCAGAATAATTTAGGCAAGGCATACTCGGAGAGAATTAGATATGAAAAATCGGAAAATCTTGCAGCAGCAATTGAAGCTTATCAAAGAGCTTTAGAAATTTTCACACCCCAAGCATTTCCTTTAGACTGTTTGAAAACAGCAAAAAATATGGGTAATACAGCTTTTGATGCTGAATTATGGCACATAGCAATAGAAAGCTTTGCGGTAGCAATTGAAGCCGTAGAACAAAGTCGGAGTTGGGCGGCTTCTGAATTTAGAAGACAAGAAATTCTTGAAGAAGCCATTGATATTTATGAAAAAATAGTCCAAAGCTACGTTAATATCGATCTACCAGATCGAGCTATTGAATATGTCGAACGCAGCAAAGCCCGTAATCTTGTGGATATTCTATCCAGTCGGGGGCTCTACCCAACAAAAAAAATTCCAACTGACAATGATTTAAGATTCAGTTACCATGTTAAATTAATCTCGTTCGATCGAATTCAAGCTTTACTAAAATTTGAGTTTGATGAAAACACAGCCATCATAGAATGGTATATTGTTAGCAATAAAATCTTCACTTTTATAATTACCAGTCAAGGTAAGAGTCCTATAGTTGTGCAATCCTCCCATGAGGATATAGAAAACTTACTTACTTGGTTTGGGGAATACTTGGAGGATTATGGGCAGAACACGAGACAATGGCAAGAGCAACTTTCAGCCCGTCTTCAGCATCTCGCTCAAATACTACATATCGATCGAGTCATCAACTATTTGCCTGCGGATTGTGACCGAATAATTTTTGTACCCCATCGCTTCCTGCACCTGCTACCTCTCCATGCTTTGCCTCTAAATAAAGGTCAAAACCATAATATCCTAGACCATTTCTTGAGAGGTGTGAGTTATGCTCCTAGTTGTCAACTTCTGCAATTAAGTCTCGCTCAAAAACCTTCCGATTTGATCCACTTATTTGCTATTCAAAACCCTACCCAAGACCTAAATTTTAGTGATATTGAAGTTGAAAATATTAGGCGTTACTTTGCTCCTAACGATTATGTCTTAGTGAAAGAAGCTGCTAGTAAAAAAGAGATATTAGATAACAAGCATTTTCTTGATGCTAATTGCGTCCATTTCTCTTGTCACGGCTACTTTAACTTTGAATCACCTCTGGAGTCGGCTTTGATTCTAGCTGAGGCTGGAGGTTCTAACGGACAATTACAGGTAACTGCAAGTGAAAATAATCGTTCACTAGACAGTACAAAAATTAATTTAGACAAATGCCTGACATTGGAAGAAATCCTTAACCTAGATCTCAGCCAATGTTGCCTAGTAACTCTTTCAGCTTGTGAAAGTGGGTTGATTGACTTCACCAGTAAAAGTGATGAGTACATGGGTTTTCCCAGCGGCTTCCTGCTTGCAGGCAGTTCGAGTGTAGTCAGTAGCCTTTGGGCAGTCAACGACTTTTCTACAAGTTTTTTAATGATTAGGTTTTACGAAAATCTGCAAAGTAAAACATCCGTAGCTACAGCACTTTGTCAAGCTCAATTATGGCTGCGAGATATCACTATGGCTGAACTGAAACTGTGGATAGATCGAAAACAGTTACCTTTGAATAGCGCACAAAAAATGGCTTTGCATCGTATGTTTCATAAATTTCAAGATAACTCTAAGCCCTTTCAAGATCCTTTCTATTGGGCAGCTTTCTCTGCGGTTGGTGAATTCAAACTTAAGTAACTAAGAATTAGTAGGTTGGCTTTCACTGCATTCAACCCAACCGCAACAAGGGCTATAGCTGGGTTTCGTTGCTTGACTCAACCTATACGATCGCACTAAAATCCTTGACTTTTGAATAACTTCGCCGATACACCCATCAAAAAATTTTCCCATTTTGCATAAAAGCTGGTGCGATCGCAGATATAGAAACATCAGGCAACACACTCTGTTATGGCGAGATGTCCCAGCCAGAACAAATGTGCTAGCGGCGCAACTGCCTATCTGTGGCGGATCTCCGTAGTTTAGGCTCAAATTCCGATCGGGGTCACAAAAGGGGAGTTAAGGGAGTTAACTTTTTTTTATTTCTCCCTCTTCTCCGCTGTTTTATTTGTGTTGCCTGTGGGAGATTACAGATATAGCAACCGCCAAGCCTATCGAGACATTCTCTATCTCTGAAACCCTTGCCAGGATTGCCTTTTCCTTATCTCGTACATAACTGAAGCCTTCTTCCTGCTGCTAGATATCGGCACTAACAGGCCATACGAAGAGATGTTTAACCAACAAAAACCCGATCGTCCCAATTTTTTACCGGTTCCGGGTTGACTGCATAAATCTCCTTTCTTGTCAACGAATTAAGTAAAAATAAGTAAACAGGTTGCAAACATGAGCACAAAACCCAGTTCTCCCTCTCAAACTAACGTAGTTGCCCTCAACAACACCAACTCTCAAAATGCCATCAAAGCTATAGAAGAAATATTAGTATACATCGAGCAAGACCCTAAATATGCCCATCTCCGCGAACAGGCAAAAAATCCACCTACTACCGAAAAACCGAAAAATCTCTGCCAAAAACTTCTGAACAGATTAAAGGAATTACTCATCGCCGATCCAAAAGCCTTTCACGGAACGGCTGTCGTTTCCGAAGACTTGGCGAAGCAAGCAACACTGACTGCCGGCACAGTCACTGTCAGCAGCCTATTTAACTTCTTCACAAATTATCCCTTACTGTTCTTTGCCTTTAAGGACATGGGCTTTTGTGGTGTGGTTTTGACTTCGTTGTGCAACATCCTGATTTTGAAATTCACTAACGACACGACGACGGCTGTTTCATCCCGTACAAAATACAACAAAACATGGCAATTATGGGCGATCTATGCCTCCCTATCAATCAATATCCTCCAGTCGATCGCCTCTCTAGTCGGCACAGAATTAATGCTCAATCAATCGGGTCTGAGCCAGCTCAAAGCAGCAGAATCAATTCAAAAACAGGTACAGCAAGTCGAAACCCTCAAGCAATTTGATAGCCCCCAATATCAACAAGCTCGGCAACGCTGCCAAGAGGGAGAACAGCAATTAAATCAACTCGACAGAACCAATCCGCGATGGGAATCGCTTTACGTGCAACTGTACGGAACCTGGGGCGATCGCAGTACCAATTGGAATCAACTTCCCTTAGAAAAACTTCCTACTTGCCGCCAAGTCGTTCGGCTGGAAACAGAAGCCTCTCAAAACTACGAAACTGCCAAGAAAAATATCGGACTGTTGCTGGTAATCCGTTCCCAAATGGGCAACGATCTGGAATTTCTCAAACAAAAAATGCCCCTAGTTTACCAACAGCACTTTACCCCAGCGGGTGAAATTGCTTCCGGGATTGAAGCAACGCGAATGGCAATCCTCAGTTGCACCAACAAACTGCTAAGCGGCGACATCGCAGGAATGGGTTTCCCCTTATTCATGCTGCTGCTGTCAGTCATTACTAGCGGCTATGCTTGCGCGATGACGATCGCCCTTGCTTTCCGCGAAGATACCCAAAAATCCTTCAGCGATACAGTCAAGAATCAGCGAGACTTTTGGCTGGAAGCCCGCCGCCGGGAACTCACAGCCCAGGTAGAAACCTTGGCTGACATCCGCCCCCACTCTGACAGCGACAGCCATCTCAACTAATTGCAGGGTGCGCGACAACTTCCTTTCGCCGCGCCCCTCACCCAAGAAATTAGCAATCGCCCATCAAAGAGGTCAACATGATCAACTCACAACATCCCAGCTCCGCCAAAACCCGCATCTCCTTAGTTCCCGACTCAGAAAACCCGGTTGTGCAGCAGCCGCGATCTACATCCGACTCAGAATACAAAATCCGCCTGCTAAGCCTCTATATCGCTGAGTTGCAGCAAACCGGACGCATTGATTACCCGGAATTGGTACAGTTTTTAGACCAAGTTTACGAAGTGGAAAATGCGCCCGAAGGATCGTCCATCCTCCCAAATCACTGCGACATTCTCCTGCAAAACTTGCAACGCGAACAAGCTGACATCCTGACAGCTTCTGAAGCAATTCAAATTCTACTAAATGAATTAGCGGATGCACTTACCCAGAAATACCTCACAGACGATATCGAACAACAAGTGCGATCGGGCATCCGCCAAGAAACTCAGCGTTTCCTCAAAGCCGCAGAATGCCTCCTCGATACCGCCGAAGAGCACGCCGTTCAACCACAGTTCCGATTCTGGAAATCGCGATCGACCCCAGAAGAAATAGAGGCCGAAAACCTTCGCAAATCTATCAACGACCTCAAATACATCCGCCAGTACCTCGCGGAACACCTGCAAGTTCGCGAACTAATCGAAGAATTTGTGCCGGCAGAAGGCAAAATCGGGAACTTCCACCGACTGCACAAATACCTCGAATTTGCTCCCAGTGCCGCTGACTTTTTAGGTAACTTCCTCCAGCAAGCACTCCAGCGCAAAATCGCAGGCGGTACTAAGTTCGTGACTCCCAAATCATATCAATAACTTCTCACCTTTAGCCACTCTCCAATTCCCAGAGTGGCTGCGAACTCAATAAACTCAAAATAACTCAGGAAAACAGCCATGATGACATCTTTTAACGCAACTTCTAACCGCAAACAAATGAATACCTCGCAGTTTCGCGACGAATTCGATCGAGGACAGAGGGATTTCAGCTATACGAATCTCACAGGAGTCGATTTAAGCGGCATGAATCTATCAGAAATTAATTTTCAAGCTGCTGTACTGTGGAAAGCTAATTTAGAAGGAACAAACCTTTCAAAAGCTAACTTAAAAGAGGCTAATTGCAGCCAAGCCAACCTCAATTGGGCGGTGCTGAGTTTGGCTCGCGCCGAAAGTGCAAACTTCGCGAGCGCCAAATTGCATCAAGCTGACTTGCACGGTATTCGTGCCATTGGCTGCAACTTCCACAAAGCTGATTTAGAAGGAGCTAACTTAAGTCGAGGAGATTTAGAACGAGCCAATTTAAGCCGTGCAAATCTCAGCTATGCTGATGCGAGTTGGGCGAATCTCAACGGTACTAATTTAGCTGAGGCAAATTTGCAAAAAACTAACCTCAGTTGGACGGATTTGAAGGCATCGAATCCCCAACACGCTCGCTTGGGATTGACGGCGCTTACTGGAATTCGACTTCCTTGGGGCGTGTACGTCATCAACCACAAAAAAGCGCGCAAAGAGCATAACGAGAGTTAGTTTCTATATTTTTCCCTTTGACTGTTGCGATCGGATATTTTTTATTGAGTTATTCAATCCGCGACAGCCAAAGGAGTGAATTGACACTCTCAGGTCTTTCATACACTGAGATTCTGCGGACAGAATAGGTTTGGGTAATACCCAAAGTCTAACTCTCGCTACGGTCGTCAAACAACGTCTACCCAGTTGGTCAAGGTTTACACCTAACTTACTGGCTACTTTTCTCAGAATGTTAGCAGCACCATTTAAGTCTGCATTCACCATCGAAGCATTAGCTGACTGATACAAGCCACGTTTAATCCGTTTTCCAGATGCTTTCCACCCCGATGGTTTTTCACCATATTTGGGTAGGGAGTCACCATCTAGAAAACTAGCTCTTGAGGTATACGCTTCTTCTGTTTCAGCAAATCTGATGCCGTGCAAATCACACAGTTCTTTTAACCTATTTTTCAGCTTTCCCAAAGGCATTTGAACAAACTTTTGATTGTTCACTTTACCGAGATTACTGTTAGACTTGAAACCTTCATTCCACCCAACTATCAGTGTGCCAATTCCGAATTTTAGGCAATGGTTGACAATTAACTTTGCAGCTTTATTAACGCCATCACGCATTTGGTGATTGCGTTTGCGGGTAATACAGTCTAACCAACTATCCCAATAACCTTCTGGCTTTCCTTCTTTTCTAGTGGCTACTTTCTTGTTCCACAATTGATTCATCGCTTTCATAGCACGAGCATCAATTAAGAAGGAGCTTCCTAATGTATCGACACAAGCTGCTAGATTATTAGCAGTTCCCAAGTCAATTGATAACGCTTGATTAATGTCCAGATTATGTTGTTTTTTTTCAACCTCGTAGGACATTTCCAGATAAAAAGCGCCATTTTTAGGGAGAATCGTAAACTCTTTCACTTGGGAAAAATCAAGATTCGATGGCATAGGTAAAAAGAATTCAGGAATTCTAAACCATCGCCTCACGGTTAAGCCCAAGGAGAATCTTAACTGATTGCCAACAAGTTTCGGTCTTAAACCTCCTGAATTAGGATAAGCCACTTTGAACAACTTAGAACCTGTCAGGTATCCCGGTGGCTTGGGCTTAAAATGCAATTGACCTTTGATGTACAAGTCTCTTAATTCTTTAAAAGATTTGAAGGCTTCTGTGACTGACATCAATGTTTGCTGCATTGGTGTTGATGGCAACGACTTAGCAACCATTGATTTGGCAACTGACGATTCAAAAGATAAGTCAAACTTTCCCGTCAACAGTTTTCCAGTCTTAAAAAAAGTTTGACGAGCCAAATAAACCCCACTGTTGTAAAGTTTACCTGATTGTTGGCAGAGATACTCCAACAATGCTTTAACTTCTTTGGTTGGAGACAGTAATACTTGCTGAACTCCCATTGTTTTTTGGCTTTTAGTCACCTCTATTTTCCTGAATATTGGTTGATTTGTCTACTTTTAGCGATTATACTAGATATTTCAAGCTTGAGCGACAAAATATTTAGAAAGAAAGAAAGAAAGAAAGAAAGAAAGAAAGAAAGAACACTCTTGACTGAAGTCCCTCGTGCCACTTCCCTAGGAAGGACTGAAGTCTCGCTCGTTTCCCGCATCCCGTATTAATTTGATGATTTTTTTCTCATCAAACTGTAGCAATTTCTGTCAAAGCTCTTTTGCTATGATTCGGTGAAAGTTGCACAGCAATAACATAGATAGCTGAACCGAGGAATAGACAGTATAACTCTTAAGAGTTGTTTTCACAGCTCGCAAACCTAATTATCCGCTCATTTCGGCAAAGGCTCTAAGATTTTCTCAGCATGACTTGCCGCCACCGCCGCAAATAAAGCCTCATAATGATTCAAAGCTTCCTCAAATCCGTAATTCTCCACAGCATACTTTCTACCTTGCTCGCCCAACGCATCCACCCGATCGCGATTTAAGAACAAATCCTCCACAGCATCAGCCAAAGCCTGCGGATCTTCCGGCGCTACCACCACCCCGCCACCGCTTTGCTGCACTGCTTTATGCGCCGTACCCGTTTCGGGAACCGACGCCAAAATTGCCCGGCCGCTCGCCAGCAGCACTTGAATTTTTGAAGGCATATTAAAGTTAGTTACCCGGCGCTTTTGTACGACTAAACTAACATCCGCAGCAGCTAACATTTCGGGCAATTTTTCTCGCGGTTCAAACGACAGTAACATTACATTAGTAGCTTTGTAAGTTTCGCAATCTTTTTGCAAGCGCGTCAGTGCTGTTGATTCCCCCACAATTACAAAAGCTATTTCGGGTATGTGCTTCAAACGGGCTGCTGCTTTGACAACTGTTTGTAAGCCTTGGGTAAGGGCAATATTTCCAGCATAAAGAACCACAAATTTGCCATTTAGTTTGTGGGTTGCGCGAAAGGGGTTATTTTCTTTTGGTAAAGGGCGGATAAAATTGACATCAACCCAATTCGGAACGCAAACTATTTTTTCCGGGGGTACTCCCTGAGAGTGCAATTTGCTGACAAAACCGCTGTCGATAACGCTGACTTGGCTAGCTGTGCTGTAAGCCAATTTTTCTAAAGCGTCAGCAATGCGAACTAGCATTCCATTTTTTTTCACTAAGCCGACGCGCACGGCTGCTTCTGAGACGATATCTTGAACGTTCAGGACGATCGGGATATCGCGAATCCAGCCGTAAAAGGCCACTGGGACACAAATCGGTAAAGGTGGCATTGTTGAGAAAATCACGTCCGGACACCAGCCTCTGAAGGCTTGAACGGCGCTGGATACGACAAAACTACCGTCTAGCAAAAGTCGGTCTAGCAGGCTGGGGTGAGGGCCGTTGACGCGCAGGTAGCTGCGCTGAATAGTGACGCCGTTGTGTTCTTCGGTGAGGTAGAATTTGCCCCGATATTGCGGATAAATCCGGCGCTGGGGATAGTTCGGCATTCCGGTGACGACTCGGACTTGGTGTCCGCGCTTGACTAGGCCTTGGGCTAGTTCTGTCATCAAGGGGGCAATGCCGATCGGCTCTGGATAGTAGTTATAGGAATAAATTAGAATACGCATAATATTTAGTTTGAAGCAAATAGTCCTGCCGCGACTAACTCGATCGTCCACCCGGTGAATTGCAGAGGATGCGATCGGGTGTCAGGGGCATCTCAGGGGCGGCGCCCGCCAGGGCCGACGATCGCCAGAAGCCGCCCAGGCTCAGGCGGGCATCGCGCCCTCAGATAAGGTTTTTCCGCATTACCAGGCAGTTGGAGCGATCGTCGGTACGGATATAGTGCAGCTCGTCGGTGAGCTTGTACATAAACACCAGTCCCCTTTCTCCTTCTCTATCCAAGGGATCGCGCTGCTCTTGCAGGATCGAGCGCAGCTTTGATTCCAGATTGAAGGGTTGACCCTTGTCCCAAATCCTAATTTCTAAGTAGTCTGCAAACACTTTTACGTCAATGTCGATCGGCGTCTCGGGGGGCAAGTTCTGGTGAGCATGGCGGACAGCATTTGTAAACCCTTCATTAACAATCAGGCTGCACTGCCACCACAAGTCCTGTGGTATCAGCGGCAGAACAATATTCTCCAACCATTCCGAAACTTGTGTCAGAGCGTTCAGGTCTGTTGTAACCTGAAGGTCAAACTCGGCAATTGGTTGCTCGTCTTTCATTTTTCTTCTCCCTGGTCGCCCCCCACCACCGCTGTAGTCAGCGCAGGTTGGAGAGGAAAAGGAGGGCAAGGTCTTGGCAACATATTAGTTTAGTCAAGCTTGAATTGAAGAAGCCCGTTTTGCCTCAAGGTGAGCATTCCTTTCGCACCATTTACTCGATCGCGAAAATGAGAGACTTCCGATACTGTAACCCGCTTCGGTAGGACGTTTAAATCGGAAAATTTCCCGACTCAGCAGCTTGCGATGAGTTATTTCAGCTTCGACCGTGTTAGCAGTCGGTACTTTTCTCAACACACCTGAGTTCTTGTCGTCCTCGAAAACCCTGCTGGAGTCATTCGAGTACGACCTCGAACTCGCCAATTGCTAATTAATGCTCCGATCGCAGAGCTGGCAAATAGATGCACACTTTCTGGGCGTGTGAATTTTAACACTTAATCCTAACGTAAGTATCGCGATCGATCGCCTGCTTGACTAAGTATCAAGTTCGAGTTCCGGCTGTCGAGGAATTAACAGCAACTAAAAGTTCAGCAATCGGTTGTTGACCGCTCTACATAGCGCCACTATTTTTGTTAAACAGCACAGTTATCGTTTTAACAATTAGTTTCAGGTCATACATCAGGCTCCAGTCTTGTTGGTATTTTAAATCTAAACGGATGACATCTTCAAAATCGCGGACTTTAGAGCGACCGTTGACTTGCCATTCGCCTGTCATTCCAGGTTTGACATCCAAACGCTGCCACTGAGGGACTTCGTAGCGCTCTACTTCGTCTGGAGTAGGCGGTCTGGTGCCGACTAGACTCATTTCGCCTTTGAGCACGTTCCAAAACTGTGGCAGTTCGTCGAGACTCGTTTTCCGCAAGATGCGCCCGACTTTGGTAATCCGCGGGTCGTTGTCATTTTTGAAAAATGCGCCAGAAGCTTGGTTTTTAATTTCGGCTTTCATGGCTTCGGCATTAGTACACATCGATCGAAATTTCCAAATCCGAAATCTTCTGCCCATCCAGCCGCAGCGGGTTTGTGCAAACAATATCGGGCCCGGATCGTTAATCATGATGGCTGCCGCTATGGGTACAAACAAAATTCCTGTAATTATCAAACCGACGATTGCCCCAACAACATCTATCACCCGTTTCACCAACGACTGCACCGAGGGGTGCGTCATCGGTAGCTGATTGTCGGAGGGGTCTGTCTTTGCAGGAGTTGAGTTTGCAGAAGGCTGCTCGATTGTCAGCACTTGATCTAGGCTGGTGAGAGCAAATACTGCCATTACCTGCGGCTTCAGGTTCCGGAGTACCAAGTCGCTGCCGCGCTGTCTGGCAAATTTCAAATTGCTGACTAAAGCACCGATCCCGCTACTGTCAATGAATGTAGTCTGACTGAAGTCTAGGACAATTTTGCTGGGAACGGTGTTTTCAGAGAAAAGTTGCTGGCAGGTTGTCTTGAAGTTTACGGCTTCAAGTACGCTCAAGCGCACGGGTATGTGAACCGAGGGAATCTCGTCCAAGTATGTAACCCGAAAATCTGTCTCTGGGGTTTGGCTGACCATGAAGTCCTAGTTTCAAATTTCAAGCTGATGTCTTTAGCCTATTGTGTCCTAGCTGCTCCACCTTTACCAAATATTGTTCCGATCTAAAGCCCAGCTTTATACAAACTTTACAAAAGCGCCCGAAAATGTGGCCGCCGAGCATCCCGGTATCCCAGACAAAGTTCAACAGTTGACCGCTTGAGGGTTGACCGCTTGATGGTTTGAGAGCAACCTCTATTCTTAAGTCCGACGATTCGAGTAATGAATAGTCTGTTGACAGTTAAGGAATGAGAATTAAATAAATTACAATTTTATGCTTCTTGTGGGATGGGCGTCCCGCCCGTCTTTTCATGACGGGCGGGACGCCCATCCCACTTTCAAGAGTGTAAATTATTTAATTTGCGCTCCGCTCCTAAGTTGAAAACCCCGCACCAAAAGTCTGAGGAGTGAGTAAGTCAAGAATTGTAGACGTTTTCTGACTGGGAGGTTTCGCGGCTGATGGGTTGGACTTTGGCTTTGGCTTTGGCTGCGTTGCGTTTCAGGGCCTGGAGACGAGCTTCGTATTTAGCCCGTTGAGTTTTTTTGGAGGTTTGCTCGATTAAGGTTTTTAAGGCGCTACCGAGGCTTTTATAAGCGTTTGGCAGAGTGTAGCCGAAGCGAGTGGCGAGGGTGAGAGCTTTTTCGTCAGCGTCTATTGCTTCTTTTAAGCTTTTATCTCCGTTATTTTTTTGGTAAAGTCTCCAGCCAGAGACGCCGCACAGGGCTAGGGCCAATACCAGTAGCAAGCCATCTTGCACCCAAAGTTCGCCGACGGCGCCGCCTAAACCGATCGCCAGAGCCGCCATTTCCCAACCGTCTCTGGGGATGGTGTCGTTTTGGATGCGGGCGACTTCATGCCAAAATAGGAGGTTGCGCTGATCCATTGCTAGCTGTTCCCAGCGGATCAGGTCTATCTGTATTTCTACCTGGTCTTTGCCTATCTCTTCGCTACGGATTAGGGTGGGATTAACTTCTATTGTTTTTTCTACTGTTACCCAACTTTGGAGTTCTGGGGGCAGTATATTTTTCAAGCGCCGGATCTCACTCATCTCGGCTCTTGCTGTAGAGGTTGCATAGGATGTCATAGCTCCGGCCTATTGATTTTCCAAAGGTTAATATGTGTCTATATTCTGGAGTATAGCAAACCTTGAATCCAAATATAGCCGAGCTGCGGGGGTCGATCGACCTTTTGGCAATTTTATTTGATTTTAGTCGTTGTGGGCGATCGCGTTGTGGGCGATCGCGTTGTGGGCGATCGATTTCTTCCGACTATTTCATCAACGGTTGAATTTCCTGCCGCAATTTCGACCAAGCCGCCAAAACTTCCGGCTTAGAAGTAATCCCTTTTTGAACCAAAACCACCCCGTCCAATACTTCAGCAATTCCGTACAAGCCATTCCGCAGAGCTGCATCGGTAAAACGCACTCCCCCCCGAACTCTACCTCGGTCAACCTCAGCTTTCAAATTATTTTGCTTCAACTGCCACAAATCTAACAGCGCATAATCGACATCGACCACTTTTCCCTCTTCATCTTTCATCTGCATCACCTCTAAACGAATCAGATTTCGGCGACCAGAAAGGTGAGAAACTATATAACCGCTAGTAGAAACACTAGCATCTTGGGGAATCAAACTCAAGACTTTTTTGACATTAGCTGCATGGCCCAGTTGAGCAGGCAAAGATTGATAAACCCAAGGTTGGAAAGAATAAGGAGAAATAGAATACAAAGCTTTACTCGGATTAGAAGTGTAGGTAAGTACGATCGACAAACCAATACATCCAATCCAGAAGCGATGGAACCTTGGTTTAAATTTACCTTGATTTTGCGACCACCACAGGATTGTACCATAAAACAACCCCGGAACGATCGCAAATGTGTAGCGGGTGTTGATAGAAGTAGCCGACTTATTAACAACTTGCAGCAACAGAACCAGCAAAGGAAAAATAGTCATCAACCAGGCACTAGGAGCAATCGCAGGCACAAATCCTAGCGGCAACCAATGACCGAAAATATATAAAATCCGCCTGCTTGCATCCTTGAAAAATACTTCAATAATTATCTGAGGTTGAGTGATAATTGCCCACAACAGTTCTAGTGTTGACGGATTCTCTGTTTTGACAAATTTACTAAAGTAACTTGCTATGTACAAGCGGGAATTGTCAACCGAAAACCTCGGCATAATTGTATTAGTTATAAACACCACATAGCTAAAACTCAGCGCGCACAAAGCCATGCCAGCACGAGGGTAGCGACGGCTGACAATTAAATACGATCCGATGCCAAACAAGCTAATTCCAGCATCTTCGCGAGTACCTAATGTTAACACTGCGAACAGCCAAAACAGCCACCAGCGCTGCTTTTCTAAAGCTAGGAGCAAACTAAACATAAATAGAGGAATCTGGCAGTGTTCGTAAAAATTTCCCAGCGTCGGGCCGATGACACCATTTGCTCCGTAATAGCTAGCAACTATCATTACTGACATCGGAACAGATAGATAGTGTCTTGCTAAGAAATACAGCACTATTCCGGCGGCAGCAATTAAAGCTACTTGCAGAACAATCAGGGTGACAGGAGATGGAAACAAAGCATAAATCGGCAGCCAAATCAGAAAATCGATGACAAAGTGTTGCCCTAAATGGATGTAAGATGGGTATGACAGTTGTCGGTCTATCAGCGAGGCGCTAGAGGCGGCTGATGACATTGAACTTTGAAAAAATCGCCCGTGTACGCTGTTCCAAAATACTTGGTTAAAGAGACCGTGATCGTAGGTGGATAAAAAGCTTTCGTAACGGATGATACTAAAAGTTAAAACTATTATAAAAAATATAGTTGCTAGGATTGTAGCTTGACGCAATCCTGTTTGACTGTTCCAGGAATCAATAGGTTTAAATTTCATAGTTTTTACTGAACCCGATATTTTTTCTGAGATTGACTGAAGTTGTGTTTGAATTCGGAAATAGAAATAAATTTACCTTGAGTTTTCAGAATTTCCAGGTATTTTTCAAGTTTGTCAACCATTTTGTCGCCTGAGTCTTTTTTGACGTAACCGGGTAATTTAAACTCGGAAATATCTGTGAATTCCCACGGGTGAAAGTAGATATTGAGATACGAATCTGTTTCTAGCGTTAGCTTGGTGGCTAATTGTATCATTGACAGAGGAAAGTTTTTAAAACTCAACCAAAATAACGGAAATCGGATCAGAGGAGTCACTGACATGGGAAGATTCAGTAATTGATTCGTATAATATGCCGTTCTGGGTTTAGAGAGATTGTTGTATCTGCCGGGGATATAGGTGGGATTCATGGATGAGTTGTATTCGTACCCTGCTTTTTCTATTTCTATATCGTCAACTGGCTGAAGTCTTGCCATTCTGAATCCGGTGACTTGAGTATTGGTTATTTGTTCTAGGGTTAGCTTAGATTTTTGCAAATCTTCGACGCAAAATTGAGAGTGGTAAAAGCCGTGGGAGGCGATTTCGTGATGTTTTGAGAGTTCCTTGATTGTGTCTCGGTGGTGGAGTGCAAAGTTGGCTGTCACAAAAAATGTGGCTTTAATCTCTAATCTGTCAAGAAGTGCTATAATATTTGACAATCCTCGGCTAGATATTTCAAATTTTATTTCCTCTTCCAGGTGTTGACCGTATTCTTCGGGGATGTCAAATTCTTCTAGATCGAAACTCAACAATATTGATTTATTCATAGTAGCCTGCGCGGTCGTTGGATCTAATCTTAAACAAGCAGCTCAGCATTTTTAGGGAATCTTTCAATATATTGACTTGAGAAAGTTTGTAGAGATGTTCTTGTGAAACTCTGGCTGGTATCTCACCAATTGTATATCCTTTCTTTTTGGCTAAGAAAAGCAGTTCTGCATCAAAGGAAAACCCGGTAAGTGTTTGTCTTTTAAATATTTGTTTGGCTGGTATTTTCTTGAAGCCTTTGAGTCCAGCTTGCATATCTTTATATTTTAAATTGAGGATAACTCGGGAAATAAAGTTAAATATTTTGCCGGCTATTTTTCTAAGTAAGGTAAGATTTCGGAAGTTTTCTCGATCGAGATTGCGGCAACCAATTACGACATCAAATTTTTCTAATTTTTCTACTAAGGGTTCGAGATGTTCGAGGGAGTATGCTAAGTCGCCATCCATGAAGCAAATGCAGTCTGCGTCTGCATCTGCATCTTCGCATCCTTTTTTGACGGCATACCCTTTACCTTGACGGTTGCTGTAAGAAATTAGTTTGATGTGATGTGTGGGGAAATCTTTGAGTTTATTGTCTATAATTTCTAGGGTATTGTCGGTGGAGCCGTCATTAACAATGATAAAATTGTAAGCATGATTTTTTTGAGTGAATTCTAAAATTCTGTCAAAGGTTTGCTCTATGCAATTTGCTTCGTTGTAAACAGGCAGAATTACTGCGATTTTCATCATGATTGTTCGATCGGGCTTTCGCAGAAGTATGCTACCACCTCGGGCAAGAAATCACAAGTACAGGACATCAGGTTTCAACAGTTGACAGTTGACAGTTGACAGTTGACAGTTGATCCAAGAGAGCGACCTCTACCTAAAAGGAAGAGGGATGGAGTAATGAATAGTCCGATTTTAATTTCTCCCTCAAGGGGTTGGGGCTTTCAACCAATTCTTTGTGTGTAAAAAAGTTAGCCAAAAATAAATCTTGTCAAGTTTTAAGGGGGGGGTTGCGGGAAAAGTACGATCGCCATAAATTGTATCATGCTAGACTTGGCCTAGCTCATCTTTAGGGGCGACACGGGCGATCGACAATCTAGACACTCCCAACATCTAAACTGGAAAAACCGTCATACTACCGCCTGAACTATATACCTTATGAGGTTGTAATTGTCAATGATAAATTATTTAGTTAACAAATGGCCCGAGTATTTTAAACCCGGTATGACGCCCCGAAAAAAACGTATTATTAGATTTTTACTAGCATTCCTCCTAACTTTCATCACCTATCAAGCAATCTTAGAAATTATCACAGTAGAAATTCCGATATTCGGCTTTCACGATATAGTAGATTTGCGGAATCCCCAGGAAATACCGCCGCAGCGGCGAGACTTTCCCGGCGACTACAGCCAGCAAAACTTGGAACCATTTTTAGATGACTTAGTTAGGCAGAACTATTGGTTTTTGTCAACCCAAGAGATGTACGAGCATTTCATCGCCAATCCCAAAAAGCCGGTGCCGAGTGAATATCGCGATCGCAAAAAAGTTATGATTACCTTTGACGATGGCAACAAAAGCATTTATACGCACTTACTCCCCATTTTACAAAGACTCGAAAATAAATACAGCAGAAAAACTAAAGTAGTTGTATTTGTCAACTCCGGCTTCTTAGGTCGTCAAGACTCACTCATAAAAAAGGTAACTTGTCAAGACTTAAGAGACGGAATGCAAAAAGGTTTTTATGATATTCAATCCCACGGACTGAACCACGAAAATCTTACAAAAATTTCTATGACAGCATTAGACAGAGAACTATCTCAAGACCAAATTAGACTCAGAAAATGCACCAAAGACTTAGATCCAAATCAAATAGTTGCGTCTCACATAGCCTACCCCTTTGGCGCCGTCAACAAACAAGTTGATCGATACCTCATCAAATACTTCTCATCAGGATACTTGTACGACAGTCTCAAATTAAAATTGCGGTTTTTCCCACCCAATAAATACCGAATTTCGAGATTAACAGTCAACAAAAAACACTCCGCAGAAAGACTCAGCAGACTAGCTTCAGGAAGCTGGCTGCACAAACTAATTGGCAAAAAATAAGCTATAGCCTTTCTGAGCAAAGATGAAGTACGTTGTTGGGCTTCAGCCCTCTTAGTTTCAGCCGTTATATAAGCTATCAGCCATACCTCATCTTTGTGAGAAAGGCTATATACAGCTTTTACAGTTATTCAATGAAGAATTGGTGAGTGCATTGGAACACGCAAGATTGGAATCACAAAATAGCATCGAAAACCAAAAACCCTTAGCAATTGCTGCCGTTTCCCAACGCGCCGACGCCCTTGATGCGCTGCGCGGACTAGCAGTATTAGCAATGGTTTTATCAGGTACAATAGCCCGCAAAACCTTACCAGCGTGGATGTATCACGCCCAATTACCACCACCAGACCATATTTTTAATAATAAGCTACCAGGATTAACCTGGGTTGATTTAGTTTTCCCCTTCTTTTTGTTTGCAATGGGCGCCGCAATACCGCTAGCTTTGTCGCGACGCATCGCCAAGGGACAGGATACCAAAAAAGTGATTTTTTCTATTTTGCAAAGAGGCTTTTTGTTAGCGTCATTTGCGATATTTCTCCAGCACATTCGCCCGACTACAATTAACCCAAACGAACCCAGCCCGCAAAAGTGGTGGCTGGCTTTGTGCGGTTTTTTTCTATTATTTTTAATGTACGTTCGCTGGCCACAAAAATGGTCAACTTGGCTGTGGCGAGGGATGACAGTTGTTGGTTGGAGTGCGGGGATTAGCTTCATCTCTCATATCAAATATCCTGAGGGTAGGGGAATTTCTTTTGAACGCAACGATATTATCTTGATGGTACTGGCAAATGTCGCGGTTTTTGGTTCTATAATTTGGCTGTTTACTCGTTCAAATGTGTGGTTGCGAGTCGGATTTTTGGGTTTGCTATTGGCGGCGCGGATGTCTTCTAATGCTGACGGTTGGATTAAGTCTGTTTGGCTGTACTCTCCTGCACCTTGGCTGTTTCAATTTGATTATTTAAAGTATTTGTTTGTAGTGATTCCTGGTACGATTGTTGGAGATTTGCTTGCAAGGTGGATAGAGTATCGTTCGCCGGAAGAGGCAAGTTATGCTAGCTGGAAAAGTTGGCGCTATTTTAGCATTATGATTTTGATGTTGGCTGTCAATTTAGTTTTGTTAGTTGGACTGCAAGCTAGATTGGTGTGGCAGGTTTCATTAGTGACGGTGGTACTGTGTTTGTGCGGTTTGTTTTTGTTGAGGAAGCCACGGAATGTCACGGAAAATGTATTGAACCGCCTTTACAAATGGGGTTTTTATTGGCTGGTTCTGGGTTTGCTGTTTGAGCCTTATGAAGGCGGAATTAAGAAAGATTCGGCGACGATGAGTTACTTTTTTGTAACGACTGGAATGGCGATTTTTATGTTAATTGGGTTGACGATAATTATCGATGTGTTTCAGAAGAGATGGTTTTTGCAGTTGTTTATTGATAACGGGGTGAATCCGATGATTGGGTATGCAGGATTTGCCAATATTATCTGGCCGATTCTGGTATTAAATGAATGGGAACCGATGATTATTGAGATGACTTCCACCGATCCGTTTATGGTTTTTTTGAGGGGCTTTGGATATACAGCGGTTTTAGCGTTAATTGTGGTGGCGTTTACGAGGTTAAAACTATTTTTGAGGACGTGATATAACGGCCATCAGAAAGATAAGGTATGTTGTTGGGCTTCAGCCCTTCTTAGTTTAGTGCTTGTATAAGCTATCATTTATACCTCATCTTTTTGAGAAAGGCTATATAATTAAAGGCCGAGAGCATCTTCACGTTTGGTAATACCATTTCTCTAAAATCGTGCAACAATCTTTGACCCCCCCTAACCCCCCCTTGCTAAGGGGGGGGGACAAGAGTATTGTTGTATTCTTTTTTAAAATTGGTATAAATATAATTTCCTCATCAGCTTGCCGAAATTCAATATTAAACTTATCAAACACAACTTCTCGCCCTAAAAGCATGACATCTGCTGTATTATTTTGTATCCAAGCAGTAGGAACCATCAAATTATATCCGTCAATTGTCATTTCAATCTGTCGCAAAACATACTCAACTGTTCCTCCAATTGTTTGACATATTGATATGTGTTCTCCATCCGCTAAGGCATATCCCAAATCTTGACCTGCTTTCAATGAAATTATACTAAAATCTGCTCCTGAATCGACGATCATGGTAGCATTCATTATTACCTCTTTATGCTTGAGATTTACTTGATAGGTAGGCGACCATTCATGGGTGCTGACAGTGCGGAAATAAATCGGTAAAATCACAATAGAGGCTGTAAATCAGAAACTAAGTAAATAGAAAAAATCTCTCCTGATGCTTCAGCTAACTGTAAAATTTCGCGCAAGTTTTCACTGTTTGCGATAATACCGTTAGCATTGTAAGCAATATATTGATGGGCATACTGTTGCAAGTGCTGGCGATTCCGGTTTAGCCATTTCAGCATGGCACGGCTTTCGTTTTTAGCAGAAGTTGTATTCATAGATGATGCTATGATTGGCTAGAGGGATTTGCTGGCAAACCTAGGGAGTTACCGCTTATGAAAGTGACTTAAGAATGCCGCTTTCTAACTGATAAATTGCTGCCATGATTCCGGTTTCAGGATGTGTGAGCAGGGATTTTTTTACATCTTTCAAGTATTCTACAATGTGTTCGCGCAAAATTGGTCTTTCTACTGTGACTGTATGATTGTAATCCCACAAATCCCAGATAATAATCCCGATGCCGACAATCGGGTCGATTAAACCTACTCCAAGCTGACTGGCAACTGTACCGCCTGTTTTTGTTGCTACTTTGGCGGCGGCTTTGCTGGCAACTTTTGCTGTAACTTTGCTGCCGACTTTGGTTGCCACTCCCAATATTAATGGTTTAGCGATTAAGTAACCGCTGCCGCCAACTAATGCTTTTAAGGATAAATTTGAGATGCTTCCTTTGTCGCTAATTGTGGTGGCAATATCGTTCAGATATTTGTCCCACTGTACTTGTGGGATGTTATAGTTGTTTTGAACTACTTTGACATTTTTGCTGACTTCGGCTATGTACAAGTTAGCAGTATCTTGAGTGATTAATTGAAATTTCAATTGAGCGTTTTTAGGAACCAGCACGCGGTTAGCAAATTCTCTTTGGAAGTCTTCGGTTAATTTTTCGGAAACCGCACGAGATGCTGCGCTCATGTCAAATCGGTTGAGTACGGCTGATTTGACGAAGTTGAAAGGGACTGTAAACTCCATCTTTTTTTGATTGAAGTAATCGAAGTACCAATCGAGGAAGCTATTGTCTACTCGTGCTATTACTTCGGTTTCCCATTTGTCCAATTCTTTTGATGCGAAAGTCTCGGCTGTTGTATGGGCTGTTTGGATGGCGTTTTTAATGTCTTGGTTGACTTTGCTGAAGTCGTGGGGCGGGGAGACTACAACGGTTGTGGTTGCAGTATTTGTGAGCGACTGGGAGATGAGAAAGTTGCCTAGTAGGGGAATGATGACTACTAGAATTACAACTGTCCAAATCATCGGTGTCACGGTTTTGATAAACTGAGCGATGACTCTGAGGCGTTCTGTTTTCTCTGAATAGCTGATTTTTTCCTTATCTTGACTCATGGCGGTTTCTCAATTGATGAGAGTGTGGGGCTAGTTTAGATTATAGGCGGCGTTTTGTGCGATCGTGTTACGGGGGTGTGGGCTGCGATTCTGGAAGGCTTGGGGCAAAAGTGCGCCTTTTCATCCCTGACTCTATAATAGTCATAAGCTTAGTTATAAGGCTCACGTACTGACTTCCCAAAAGTATAAAAAATATGGTTCAGAAAATAGCTCTATTTAATCACAAGGCTGGCATTGGCAAAACAACCACTACATTCAACCTGGGATGGATGTTAGCCACAAAAGGTAAAAAAGTAATTTTAGTGGATGCCGATCCGCAATGTGACCTGACAGGGATGGTTCTGGGGTCTTCAACTAGGGAAGAGCTAGAGGAAGTATATAAAAAAGAACAGAATATTAAATCAGGCTTAGCACCTGCGTTTGAATCAAGGCCTAAGCTAATTGAGGCTGTAGATTGTTTGCCAGTAGAAGGGTGCGATGGTTTGTTGTTGTTGCCCGGTCATGTGGGATTTGGTGAATATGAGGTAACATTAGGCATTGCACAAGAGCTAAGCGGTTCAATTCAAACACTGCAAAACTTACCTGGTTCAATTTCATATCTTTTGCAAAAAACAGCAGATAAATTTGAGGCTGATTATATTTTGATTGATATGAGTCCAATTTTAAGCTCAATCAATCAGAATCTAATGATGACCAGTGATTTTTTTATACTTCCTACCAGTGCAGACTTCTTTTCAGTAATGGCGATCGATTCTTTGGCAAAAATTTTGCCAAAATGGTATGCTTGGGCTCAGAAAGCTTCAGAAATGAGGATTTTGAAAGATGCCGACTATCCATTTCCCAAAGTTACACCGCGCTTGCTTGGGACTGTAATTCAAAACTATCGAATAATACGTCAAGAACCCGCCGCTGATTTTCAGAAGTGGATAGATGGAATTGAAGAAGCTGTTTCTAGTAGATTAGTACCATCTTTGCGAAAAAATAATATGCTACTAAGTAATCAGATGTACAATTCTCAAGGAATTGGGAGTGATTTATGCCTTGCAAAAATTTCTAACTTTAACAGCTTGATTGCTAAGTATCAAGATCATCAAACACCAGTTTTTGCTCTCACCCCAAAGCAAATAGAGGAGTTTGGTATAGTTTGGGAAAATACTTTAGGATCGCAAGAAGAGTTTAAAAAAGTTTTTTCCGCACTGGCGGACAGAGTTATTGAGTTAACGAGCCATGCAGTCAGCAATTGATCTATTTCGCATCAGTATTGCTCGCGTTCGGGATCTGATTGCTGTGCATAATTCTTTAAAAGCTCAAGCTAGCAGTGTTCTGGATCTTTCAGATATGCTGAGAGCTTCACTTGTTCTAGCGGTTAGCGCTTTGGATTACTATATTCACGAAGTTGTCAGGATAGGAATGTTAGAAATCCATCGCGGGCAACGTCCTGAACCGCCAGCATTTTCGGGGTTTCAAATTTCACTGGGTAGCGCTCGTGCAGGTATAAACGCAGGACAGAATATTGATTCCTGGTTAGAAGATGAAATTCGCCAACGCCACAGCTACAAAAGTTTTCAGCAGCCAAATGCTATAGCTGATGCTGTCCGGCTGATTTGCGATAAAAAGTTGTGGGAAGAAGTCTCTAGTAACATGGGTAGCCCTGCTAAAGATATAAAACAACAACTAAGTCGGATTGTCGATCGCAGAAATAAGATAGCACACGAAGCAGATATAGATCCTTCATACCCAATAGGCGATCGCTGGCCTATTGATGAACTATTAGTTAATGAAGCGGTTGATTTTCTTGAGCAAGTTGTTGAGAGCATACACAAGATTTTGTAACCCGCGACTATCGATAATTCCTCGGCAGTTCATAAAAAAAGAGTTAACTTTTAGCCAGCCTTACTTAACACAACCAGAATGTACTGGTCAAGACTAACTCCTTCCCTTTCCGCTTTTTCTGCTAAAGTTAAATGTAGAGATTTCGGAATTTGCAACGATAAACTTCCGCTATACTCAATTTCCGTGGTAGGTAAAGGAATCTCATGTCCGCACTCATAAGCAGTCTCTATCCACAATTCCCTAGCTTCTTCAATGTTCTCCATTGCTTCTAGCAAAGTTTCTCCTACAGACATACAACCTGGAAGGTCTTTGATGAGGACTGTATAGCCTCCTTCTGGATCTGGGTAAAAACTTACAGCATATCTCAGGCTTAAGTAATATTCTAAAGATTTATTCTTCAATTCTATCTTCTGATTCATTGCTCCATTCCTCTAATTTCAATAGCACAACAATTTGCTTGACGTATACTCCTTTTACCTTTTGACCGCCTTTTTTAGGAACTGTAATATTTAATCCATCAGTATTGACAAAAGTATGGTGACTTCCTTTCGATCGCTTCTCTTCAAACCCAAAAGCAGTTAGGATATAGCACACATCGTCAAACCGCACTTCTGGTGGATTTGCTAAAAATTGTTCTACCAGTTTTCCTAACTTGCCCATAAATTTTTACGGATGCTTATACTATTCTAATAAAAAAGGGCGGGCATTGCCCACCCTCGCTATGAATCAGATGTAATTCAGAAACTAAACCTTGGCTTCTTTCTTCACCAAATCACCCCAGCCCAAATCCTTCAGCGAATTATTCCGGCGCAACGGGCGAGTCACCAACTCCAAAATATCCCGCGCATTCCCAAATCCGTGAATCTGAGCGAAAGTAAACTCAACTGACCATTTAGTATTGATTCCGCGCGCTTCCAAAGGATTCGCGTGAGCCATACCGGTAATCACTAAGTCGATATTTTGCTCGTAAATCCGCTGTAGCTGATTGTAATTGTCGGGTTTTTCGACAATCCGAGGTGTGGGAACTCCCATTTCGTGACAAGTCTTTTCTAACAAAGCCAATTCAGCGGCTTGATAGCGTTTGTCCATGTAAGGAATGCCGATTTCTGGACAAGTCATGCCGCAGCGAATCAAGAATCGTGCTAAAGAAATCTCTAGCAAGTTGTCGCCCATGAAGAAGACTGATTTGCCGCGAATGATTTGCAAATAATCTTCTAAACCAGCCCAGATTTGCGCTTCTCTTTCGTCTAAACCTTTCGGTTCAATGCCCAAAACTGAGCAAATCTTTTCAATCCAGGCGCGGGTTCCGTCAGGCCCGATCGGGAATGGAGCACCAATTAGCTTACACTTACGACGGCGCATCAACGTCGAAGCGGTACGGGACAAGAACGGATTCATGCCGGATACATAATAGCCTTCTTCCAAAACTGGCAATTCAGTGTAGCGTTTGGAAGGCAGCCAACCGGAAACTTTGATGCCTTGCTTCTTCAATTCTAAGGTGAGCTGAGTCACAACCGGGTCGGGCAAGGAACCGAAAAGTACCAGCGGTGTGTGCTTGACATATTCGGATTCATCTGCTGCAACTTCCTCTTTTTTCTTGCCGAAGTTCAGCAGTTGAGAGATAGCATTGCGTTCTACTTTTTGAGATTCCATCACCGGCGCTTTCTCAGGGCATTTAGCAGCCATCGCGGCTAAAACGGTATCTTCGCCTTGAGTGAAAGCGTAGTCTAAGCCGTTAGCGCGGGCTGTGACGATGGGAATGCCAATTTCGGCTTCGAGCTTGGGTGCTAGGCCTTCTAAGTCCATTTTGATGATTTCGGTGGTGCAGGTGCCGATCCAGACGATTACACTGGGGTTACGATCGCGCTTAATTTGCAAACACAGTCGTTTCAACTCATCGAAATCGTTTAATTGAGCGGAAATGTCGCCTTCTTCCAACTCAGCCATCGCATAGCGCGGTTCGGCAAAAATCATCACGCCCATGGCGTTTTGCAAGAAGTAGCCGCAAGTTTTGGTACCGATGACTAGGAAAAAGCTATCTTCAATTTTTTGATAAAGCCAAGCTACGCAGCTAATCGGACAAAATGTGTGATAATTACCAGTTTCGCATTCAAAGTTTAAAGCTTCTGGCTCAGTAGTCGTAATTGCAGTCATATTTCAAATGTTCTCCATTTAAATTGTTTTTCGTCTGGAACTTTCCCAGGCTATAGTTAGCGAGGAAATACCTGTATTTGGCGATCGCACGATCGCAGAACAATAATAGAAATACCTGGTTTTGGCGTAATTCCTGTGAAAAATAGATGCAGCAAACTGAATATTTTCGCAGCAGCAGCATCTAAAATTCCAGCTCAAAAATTCTGCGCGAGGGCTGGTAATCCCTCACAGCAGGGATTTAGTGTTTTTCAACTCGGTGACGCTCCTACACCAACCGCAAGCGGTATGTTGTAGGCATCTGAGTCCGGTCAAGGATATCAAGATCTTCCTTCAAGGTACTCCAATCGTTTCCCTCTACGGCGTTTTATAGTGAGGAACACGTCCCGCCCCACTTGTCACATCAAAACTTTTGACTTAGACCCAGATTGTTATTCTTTGATCTAAGGTATGAGTATTTTACCGCAATTATTACGGAGGAGTGCTCGTCTCGTCGCCACCCTCCATTATTGGTTGGCTACGCTCAACATCGCTTGGAGGGTCGCTCATATCCTCGCACGTCTTTCATCCCACCCCAAATCAAAGATTATGGGCTGGGGATTCCCACCTGTCTAGCTAAGCTAAAAACCATTTTGGTGGTTGTGAGTTTGAGTTAATTAAAATTTAACAACTCGCAACTCACAACTCACAAATAGGCGGGAAAACTCCTGACTGGGATAAAATTTGGCGATCGCAACAACCTTACTTAAAATCCGACAAAAAGCCCGAAATCTCTTCATCCTCATCATCAGAATCCAAATCACCGAGACCTAGAGCATCTAAATCATCTTCATCAGGATCTCCGGTAGTTGCTTCCCCCAAATCGTCTAGTCCGAGTTCGTCGAGGTCATCGTCATCAGATACAGAGAAATCGTCAAGACCATCTTCGTCCAAGTCGCCCAGATCCATATCTAGGTCATCTGAGGTCGTTGCCCCAAACGGATCGGGTATTGCTTCGGCGACAAACTCTGCATCTTCTTCCCCAAACGGATCGGATATCCCCGCTTCGAGATCCCCAGAGGTCAAAGTCCCAAATTCTGAGGCTTCATCTTCCTCATCGTCGAGGTCGAGACCACCCAAGCCTAAGGCTTCATCTTCCTCGTCATCAAGGTCGAGACCGCCCAAAGCTGAGGCTTCATCTTCCTCATCATCGAGGTCGAGACCGCCCAAAGCTGAGGCTTCATCTTCCTCGTCATCGAGGTCGAGACCGCCCAAAGCTGAGGCTTCATCTTCCTCATCATCGAGGTCGAGACCGCCCAAAGCTGAGGCTTCATCTTCCTCGTCGTCGCTCATATCGAAGTCTGATATGGCGTCTTCCTCATCCTCGCCCATATCGAAGCCAGATATGCCGTCTTCCTCATCATCGAGGTCGAGACCGTCCAAAGCCGAAGCTTCTTCTTCCTCATCCTCGTCCATGTCGAAGTCGGAGACAGATTCTTCCTCATCCTCGTCCATGTCGAAGTCGGAGACAGATTCTTCCTCATCCTCATCCATGTCGAAGTCAGAGACTGCTTCTGCCTCGTCCTCGTCCATGTCGAAGTCAGAGACTGCTTCTTCCTCATCCGGTCTCAGTGCGTTAGCAGCAGCAGCCAGACCAGCGACTCCGGCGACTCCGGCGACTACTCCGGCTGCTGTTAGGGCCGCACCGCCTAATTTATTAGATTTGGCATCAGCGGGTGCAGCAGTTGCAGTGGGAGCGGCAGTTGGAGCGGCTGCGGGTGCAGCAGTTGGAGCGGCTGCGGGTGCAGCAGTTGCAGTTGGAGCGGCTGCGGGTGCAGCAGTTGCAGTTGGAGCGGCTGCGGGTGCAGCAGTTGCAGTTGGAGGTTGACCGGCCATTTGTGGCACGGTACTTGAAGGCATACCTAGTGCTAGATCCGGGTCAAAATTTAGACCCAAGACTTCGATCAGGCTATCTGCATCCGGCTTGAGTTTTGAGAAGGGCAGCATTAATTGCTGGAGTTCCGGCTCCAGGGCAGCCGCAATTCCCAGGATGAGGTAAGAAACAGGCCTTTTCCCGCCGTCGGGTGTGGCGACCGTGTTGTCAGCCGTCATGTGCAGGAGCAGCCAAGTCCGATTTGCCTGGTAGTAGTCCAACCACTTCTGTTTGAGAGCAACTGAAAAAGTATCAAAAAAAGCCATAACCTCTTTATCCTCATCCTGATCGCTAGACCTATTAAACCATCATCAGGTCTAGCTCATCTTCCTCCTTCTTGACCACCGGTTGCACAGGATTTAGATAAAAATCTGACAACAAGGAGAATAATTCGCGATCGGGCGTGTCGTTGGGCACTACTCCTTCGGGCATTGCCAAAATTTGGTCGGCGATGTTGAGGTAGTAATCGCAGACGTAGTTGAGGGATGGGTCAGACTCGGCCATCTCAAACAAAGTTTTGCCTTTGACGCGAGAAACGCGGATGTCTTCAATTAGCGGCAGGACTTCCAGCACTGGCATGGGTACGGTGTCGATGTACTTGTCGATCAAATCGCGCTTGGAGGTGCGGTTGCCAATTAGACCGGCGAGGCGCAACGGGTGAGTTCGGGCTTTTTCGCGAACTGAGGCGGCGATGCGGTTGGCTGCAAATAATGCGTCGAATCCGTTGTCGGTCACAATCATGCAGTAGTCGGCGTAGTTCAATGGGGCGGCAAAACCGCCACACACTACGTCGCCGAGTACGTCGAACAGGATGACATCGTATTCCTCGAAGGCATTGAGTTCTTTGAGCAGTTTAACGGTCTCTCCGACTACGTAGCCGCCGCAACCAGCTCCTGCGGGCGGGCCGCCTGCTTCTACGCAGTCAACGCCGCCGTAGCCTTTGTAGATGACATCTTCGGGCCAAACGTCTTCGTAGTGATAGTCCTTTTCCTGAAGGGTGTCAATAATTGTGGGGATCAAGAAGCCCGTGAGGGTAAATGTGCTGTCGTGCTTTGGATCGCAACCGATTTGCAAAACTTTCTTGCCGCGTTTGGCTAGGGCAACGGAGATGTTGCAGCTTGTTGTCGATTTGCCAATTCCACCTTTTCCGTAAACTGCGAGTTTCACTCTTTTTTCTCCTATAGGTTTCTATCAAAACGATCGGGCTGGGGTTTCACGCTTTCACGCTTTGATGTTGCGATCGCCCCAATGCAATAACCTTTCCTCCAGTGCCCTTACCGCAATCCCATTCTTGTCAAGTTTGGAGTTGGCTGTGCTGAAAGCTCGTTGAAAGCATTATTAGCTAAGTTACGAGGAAAAGAAAGGGGCCCTCGAAATGAAAATGCTAGTAATTCTATTTATTTTGCATCTTTGGGCATCTTAGCTGGTTTTTTGATTTACAAATCTATTTTTATAAATATTTTAGATTTTATTTAAGTTTTAGAATACTTTCTTAATAAAAAGAGGTACAAAAACAAAACAAAAATTAACTTCTCAAATAATCTCAGTCTTTGGGTTTGGGGCTAGGATGGGTGCAGTTGATGGCTTGTGGGGTAAGTGGAGGGGGAACAAAGGCGCTAGTGGATGAGGCAAAGCGGAAAGTAAGTTGGGTTAATTGGGCCTGGGATGCCAAAATTAGACGATTTTGGATTTGAGATTTGAGATTTTAGATTAGGAAAGAGTGATTTTGCTTGGGTTTTGAGTGTTGTGTAAAAAATTGTGAATTTTTAGTAATTGAGCGATAGTGGGCAGTGGGCAGTTGGTAATTGACAGTGGACAGTGGGCAGTGGGCAGTGGGCAGTGGGCAGTGGGCAGTGGGCAGTGGGCAGTTGACGCATCGGTGGCTAGAAATCCGGTTTCTGCGAGTTTTGCATTTTGTGACGAGAAATCTCCGAAGAAACCGGGTTTCACTCTTGGCGCAAGTGCGATCGCGCAATACAATTTTCAGTTGTTAGCGGTCAGTTTTTTGTGGTGCTGTGCTCGCTCCCATGCTGTGTAAAATCGTTTCCGGTTGTATCGGAATCATCTGTTTGGATGAAGTCAGTGCGATCGTCTCGCTCGCACGCTCATAATTCCGGTGCTGCCGGATTTAATATCAAGCACGCGATCGAGGACAGCACTGTTTTAAAAAAACATCTTTTTAAAGAGGGCCCGCCCGCACCATCCACCGCCCCTACAACTGTCAACTGTCAACTAAGAGGGCTCTCACGGGGGCACTGCCCCTACAACTGCCAACTGTCAACTGTCAACTGCCTTCTGTCAACTGTCAACTGTCAACTGTCAACTGTCAACTGTCACCTGCCTTCTGACGATCGGAATCTCGATCGCAAACTCAGTCCCCAGTCCAACTTCCGAAACGCACTCCAGCCGCCCCCCATGCTGTTCCACAACTAAATGATAGGAAATAGACAGTCCCAAGCCAGTCCCCTTACCGACTGGTTTGGTAGTAAAAAACGGGTCAAATAGTTGCCGGCAAATCTCATCCGGTATGCCCCCGCCGTTGTCGGAAATGCGGATCGCTACAACATCGCCAACAACTTCAGTGCGAATTGTAATTGCGGGAATAGTCAATGGAGAACTAGGAATTAACGGCGGTGGATTTTTCGCCTTTCCCTTTCCCCATTGGCCCTTCTGGATTGCTTCATCCAAAGCATCAATAGCATTGGCGATAATATTCATAAACACTTGATTGATCTGACCTCCACAGCACTCGACGCTGGGCAAATTGCCGTATTCCTTAATAATTTGAATACCTGGATGTCCGCCTTGAGCTTTGAGCCTGTGCTGCAAAATCAATAAAGTGCTGTCGAGTCCCTCGTGAATGTCAACGAATTTGACGCTAGTTCGATCCGATCGCGAAAAATTTCGCATTGACAGGACTATTTGGCGGATGCGATCGGTGCCAACTTGCATCGAAGACACGATCTTAGATAAGTCTTCCACCAAAAAATCGATTTCCATATCTGCTGCTGCTTCCCTAATTTCCGAGACTGGTTCGGGATAGTGCTGCTGGTAAAGTTCTAATAGTTGAATTAATTCTTTGATGTAATGACTCGTGTGGGAAAGATTGCCGTAGATAAAATTAACCGGATTGTTAATTTCGTGGGCGATACCGGCAATCATTTGTCCCAAAGAAGACATTTTTTCGGTGTGGACTAATTGAGTTTGAGTTTGCTGCAATTTCCGCACTGTTTGCTCTAATTGCTCGGCTTGATTTTTCAAGCAGGTTTGCTTTTTCCGCAGCACTTCTTCTACTCGCTGGCGCTTAATAATATCCCGTCTTAATAATTTATTTGATTCTAAAAGTTGGGCGGTGCGCTCTTCAACTTGTTTTTTTAAGTCTTCGTGAGCTTGGTGCAGGGCTTCTTGGGCGCGCTGGCGCTCTAAAATTTCTTGCTGTAAAAGTTGGTTGGTTTTCTGCAATTGGGCGGCTCTATCGTCTACTGCTTGCTGCAAAAGCTCGATCGTCCCGTACATCTCAGATTGGTTGAAAACTTGCGGCAAACTTGTCAGAGAAACAACACCCAAAAGCTCTCCGTGACTGCCAACTACTACCAAACGGCAGACGCAATGGCGCTGCATTTCCTGGTGGGCGCGGAAGAGGGAATCGGTGGCAGATATGGAAAATAAAGGCGCACTCATGGCATCCGCCGCCAAGATTTCCGAGAGGTTTAATTCGAGGGCGTGAAACTGCACGATGTCGCGCTCGGTGACAATGCCGATCGGGATTTGATACTTTTCTATTGGTACGATCCGCTGTGGATGCTGAATTTGGTCTTCGACAATGACGACGCAATGCGATCGATGTTTGACCATGAGCTGGGCTAATTCGAGGGCTGAGGCAGTCTTTGGGGCACAAATGACTTCTTTTGTCATGACATCTCCCGCACAGCGCAAATTTGCTAGCAAGTTCACTGGTTGTAGGGCTTCGTGAATGGCTTCGCGGGTGATGATGCCGACAAGTCGCGAGTCGTCATCGACTACGGGTAAGTGCCGGATCGAGTGCTGGCGCAAGGTGAATATAGCGGTGAAAATATCTTGAGACTCGGATTGTTTGAGGGTAATGGGCGAGTGAGTCATTACGTCAGCAATTGTCAGTCCGATCGCACAAGCTTCGAGGGTGCTTAGCTTGACGATATCCCGTTCTGTGAAAATGCCGATCGGGCGATCGTCCTCCACGACTATGACACAACTGCGCTTTGCCGGGATCTTAAGATTCTTTTGTTTTTCGCTACAAAGCTGACAGGAGACGCGCATCGGGTTCATGAGAGCCAATACTTCGGCGATCAGTGTTTCTGGAGCCACTGTCAGGGGATGGCGATCGATCGATCGATCTAAAGGTGATAGATCGATCGGTGCGCTGGTGGGTTCTACAGGGGCTGCTGGTGGTTTAATTGCGAGCTGGGGGACTGAATCTAAGAAATGTTGTAAATCTTGTTCTTGTAGCATAGTGATTATTAAATTTCCTTAATGAATTGTTACAATTTGGCGGACAGGAGTTGACAGACTTAGCATTAATTAAGTGGAACAAGGAACCGAGAAACGGATACCGTGCCACGTAGTCCTATAGTGGTGAACTCCAAATTTGAGATCCTAGTTCAAGCTTCCAGATTGATATATGGAGGAAATCTAAAATCTCAAATCGGCTGACAGATACTTTGCCAAAAACCCGTTATTTAATTTTTATTTGTTTAATTCCTATGTCGTGGACACCATTAAATCATCGAATTCATCATTTGCCACTGATTCTTGCAGGCCCGATTTTGCGCCGAGTTGAAACTGGGGGCGTAACAGTTTGGCTGGCTTTGAAAGCACCCCGTCAAGTCGAACTCAAGGTTTATGCGACTGAGGGGGGCACCGGTGAAATTGTCGGTACGCCGTTGCTGCAAGGTGCTAGTTCTACTGTGCGGCTTGGCAAATACCTGCACGTAGCGGCCGTGACTGCTAAACCAATCGACAGAGATATCTTGACATCCGGGCAAGTTTATGCTTATGACATTGAGTTTGCGGGGAGTCGCGAGTCGCCGTCGGTGGGAGTCCCAGAAAATGAGCAGGAAAATCTCCTTTCTTGTCTGTGGCCGACTGCTGGTGATTTGTCAGTTTTGGGGCCACAGACGATCGGTTATTTCGCTCACGGGTTGCCGACTTTTGCCCTGCCACCGAGGGATTTAAACTATTTGCGTATAGTGCACGGTTCTTGTCGCAAGCCCCACGGAGACGGCAGAGATGCGCTGCCAATCTTGGATAATTCGATCGAACAGTTTGCAGGTATGGCAAATTTCCGGCCCCACCAACTGTTTTTAACGGGTGACCAAATTTACGGCGATGACGTTGCCGATGCGATGCTGTGGGCCTTGACTGACGCTGGCGATACACTATTGGGCTGGGAAGAGAATCTGCCCCTGATGAATGATGCCCAAATAAAAAAGAATTTGTGTACCAGTATACCTAAGAAATCGGAAAAGAAAAATGTAATTCGTCAAGAGAGGGAAACTTTCAGAGAATCGCCAATTCAGCAAGCGTCTGATGCTGAGTCTGAATACAAAAAACCAATTGAGTTAAAGCCGGGGACTCGCAGCGATATTGCTAGAGATTTTGGCGGTTTTACGGCGATGTTGGTGAATAAACCGGATAAGGCTAAAAGTCACTTGTTTGGTTTGGGCGAATATTGCGCGATGTATTTGTTAGTTTGGTCTCCTGTGCTGTGGTGCGATAGTTTTCCGAAGGGTAAGGATATTTGTCAAGATTCTAAGCAGGCAAAAGTCTGGGATAGAGAAGTTGTAGAACTTGACGGTTTTTGTCGCAATTTGTGGCGAGTGAGGCGGGCGCTGGCTAATATTCCTACTTATATGATTTGCGATGACCATGATGTTAGCGATGATTGCTATTTGAATCGGGAGTGGTGTTATCGGGTGCTGGGTAAGCCGCTGGGCCGCCTGGTGGTGCAGAATGCTTTGCTGGCTTATGCTGTGTTTCAGGCTTGGGGAAATACCCCCGCACAGTTTGAGGATGGAAGAGTAGGAGATAAGTTATTAAAAGCTGCTAAAAAGTGGTCGGATTCGGCGGGGACTGATGTTAGTGTTTGGGATGAGGCTGCTAGGTATTTGGGGATTCCGGCGGTTGATATTGACACTGGTTTGCCGAAGTTTAAGTTAGATGATGATGTTTTGATTTTGGATCGAGATGATGAGGTTTTGAATTGGCATTTTACCGTGAGAAGTTTTAAGCATGAGGTGATTGTGCTAGATACGCGGACTTGGCGGGGCTATCCAGTGGAAAGTGCGATCGATCCGCCGATGCTTTTGACTCACAAAGGTTTTGAGGAGCAAATTCAGCAGCCTTTGCGGGAGACTGAGTTGCTGAATAAAACTGGGGAATTTGCGATCGAGGCGACGCTGGTTGTGGTGCCGACAAATTTGGTGGGTTTGTGGATTATTGATGCGGTGCAAAGGCGGGATGTGGAACAGGGGAAGGTTTTTAATACCGATGCGGGGGATGCTTGGAATTTTCATGAGTTGGCTTTTGTGAAGCTGTTGTCGGAGTTTTTTAAGCAGCGCGATCGGGTGATTGTTTTGACGGGGGATATTCACTATGCTGGTGCTGTGCGGTTGAGTTATTGGTCGGATTGTCATTTTGGCGATTCTCGCCCTGAGATTGAGCGTTTGTCGCCTGTATCTGGGGTGAATGGAGAGATGCAAATTGCGAGTCAAAGATTGTCTGTGTTGGCGCAGTTAACGGCTAGTGCTTTTATTAATGAGGAGTGGACAACTCATGTAATTCATACTAAGATTAAGTCGCTGTTTGCCGAGCGATCGCACGAATGTTTGGGATGGAATGAGCCGCTGGAGTTGCTGAAGATTCCGAGACGCGGCAGGAAGAAGGCTGTGGCTGCTGCTGTGAGGGATAGGCAATCTTTGCCTGATTGGGGTTATCGAGTTGACTGGATGAAGCGGCAAAGATCTCGGCTGTTTTTGCAGCATGAAGGCGGTAATATGTCAAGTATATTGCCTAAAAATAAACTGTTATTAGTGTTGCGTCGTTTGTGGGATTTGATAGCGTTGTTGTGGCGGAATCGGTGGCTGCAAGAGGGTGATGAGATTGTGGGTTATGGCAATATGGCGATCGTCAGTTTTGAGTGGCCTGCTGATGCTGATGGGGAGAAGGCGGTGATTCAAAGTGTTTATTGGCGGCCGCTTTGGGCACCGGATAGTGTGGTTTACAGTCAGTATTTTGTGCCGCTGGGATTGGATGGGGATGATTAGTTTTCCGGTTTCTAAAATCGGTTGAATTTGACAAAATTTAATATTTATAGTAAAATTGAGGGCAGATATACCGCAATTAAAGCTCAACTATAAATGTATGGAAGCTCTAATTGAAAGCATTGTAGATAAGCTGCGTTATTTAGCTAAACCGCAGCTAGAAGTTGTTCTTAATTTTGTTGATTTTCTAACTTGGAAGTCAACGTCAGGTCTGTTATCAACAGTAAGTGATTCTGATGCAGAAATCAGCGATCGCGAGTTTGAAATGCTTTTAGATGAATTGGCTGATGATGTTATTAAAAGTGTGGGAGGCAATGTTCCCATGTTATCAGATTTCGCCATAAGTCGTGCAGGCATCTATGAGGAGCATTCTTAGCAATGTTGTGCCTTGTAGATACGAATATTTTGCTCAGGTTTTCCGATCGCACTCATCCTTTATATCCAGTGATCTTAGTAATTAATTGATGAGTGGAATTCATCGCCAAATCACCCTTGACAGCAGACACGTTGCTAAACATTTGCCAGACACGCCACAAATGAGAAGATTGCTTAATAAAGGACGTGCTGCTCATGTTTTTAACAATGAGGCTACCATGAACCAAGTAACTCAAGCTATCATAGAAAATGGAGAGTTTACAGGTACAATTCGTGGCTACGATCGTTATGGTATGTTCTTTATTGAATCAATTGGTTATAGAGTTGACCCGGATGGTAGCCATCTTTCACTTTATTATGGAGAGATAAAAGTTGATGCTGAAAACCGATACCACGCTACCCCTCGAAGCCGATTTAGTCAAGAATAACTGGGAGTTTACAGAGGTATGGATCGATCCAAATCTTTCACCTCCTTATCTGCTTTTGTTACTCAGTGATGCTGAGGGAAATTGTCGGATATACGATCCGGCTGAGGCTTATAAAGTTGTGTTTTCTAGTCAGAGTTATGATGAGGCACAGTATTGGCTTTTGGAGGATGAGTATGAACCGATGGAAGGGCGGCTGAGAGTGTCAGAGTTAGTTTAAATAATTGATGGTAAAAAGTCGATCGCCCATCCATCCAAAAATGCGATCGCCCATTAATCCAAAAATGCGATCGCACATTTCTCTCAAATGCGATCGCACATTAATCCAAAAATGCGATCGCCCATCCACCCAAAAATGCGATCGCCCAGGCCCCAGAAACCGGGTTTTTTCCGAAATACTTCGTTACAACCCATAGATTTGGGCAAAAACCCGGTTTCTTGGCTGAGTGGCCCAGGCCCCAGAAACCGGGTTTTTTCCAAAGATAAATGATTCTAGTCCAGAAATTCAATAAAAACCCGGTTTCTTCGTCGGAGTCCCTAAGCCCTGACACGCCCTCATCCCAACAACAACTCCTGAAACCGCACATCACCCCGAATCCCATCAAAATCCGCATCTTTTTTCGCTGACTCTCGATATTTTTCCGGTTCCAATTCGATCGCACGTCGCAAATTTTCCAGCGCTAACTCTACCTGATCCTGCAAGGCAAAATAGACAGCTTTATTACAATAAGCATTAGCATGATTTGGATCTATTTCTAAAGCTAGCTCCAAATTAGCTATTGCCTCGTCATAACGACCTAATGTTAGTAAAGCGTAAGCTCGACAATCCAATATACCAGGATCATCAGGCTGCAATTCTAAAGCGCGATCGTAACTAGATATTGCCTCTTCCACACGTCCCGATATTTGGAAAACAATGCCGCGATTGTACCATAAATAAGATTCACTTGGCTCGATTTTAATCGCTAAATCCAGACAGCAAATAGCTTGCTCGTATCGTTCCAACTCGAATAGCGCCTTGGCTTTTTCAAACCAAAAATCGCAGTCATCAGGCTGAATGTTAATGGCAAAATCCCAGCTTTCGCGGGCCGCTTCTTGACTGTCACACTTCACCAGTGCAAAGCCCCGACAAAACCAAAAATCGCGGTCTTCCCCTGCTATTTCTCTTGCTTTGTCGAGACTGGCAACAGCTTCTGCATAGCGCTCCAACTCATACAAAACCTTGCCTTGTTCCCACCAAACAATCAACGCATCCGGCCTCATTTCTGCAACTTCAGTTAATTTTGCTAGGGCTGCTTCATATTGCCCTTGTTTTGCCAGCGCCAAGCCACTGTAAAACAAAGAAACGGGATTATTTAACCCAGAAGCATCGCCCAAATCGCCCATTCCCTCCAATCGCAGGAAATGCACCCGACCTGAATCATCACCCGCTACAACTGTCACTCGATCAGGTAAAATTACACAGCAATTGAAACTAGAATCTCCGCTGAAAATAGCAACCTCTTTACCGCTGAGCAAATCCCAGATTCTCAGGGTACGATCGTCGGAAGCGGAAATCGCTGTTTTTCCGTCGGGTGCGATCGCCACTGCTGTTCGTCCGTAGGGTGTGAGCGCCAATGCAAAATTCGCTGCGTCTCCCTCGGGTTCGATTGCCACTGCTGTTACGTAGTAACTATGACCGATGAGAGTTCTCAGTTCGCAGCCTGTCTCGGTGTCCCAGATTTTCAGGGTATGCTCCTCCGAAGCAGAAATCGCTATTTTACCGTCGGGCGCGATCGCCACTGCATATACCCAGTGAGTATAAGTTGTGAGAATTTTCGATTCGCAACCTGTCTGGGTGTCCCAGATTTTCAGGGTACCCAACGAAGCGGAAATCGCTGTTTTTCCGTCGGGTGCGATCGCCACTGCATTTACTGATTCAGTATGACCGGTGAGAGTTCTGAGTTCGTTGCCACTCTCGGTGTCCCAGATTTTCAGGGGATTATCCGAGCAGTAGTTCATGGTATCATCCCAGAGATTGGAAGCAGAAATAGCTGTTTTTCCGTCGGGTGCGATCGCCACTGCACTTACCTCAGAACTATGACCCGTGAGAGTTTTGAGTTCCCGACCTGTCTGGGTGTCCCAGATTTTCAACGTCTTATCCGAGGAAGCAGAAATAGCTGTTTTTCCGTCGGGTGCGATCGCCACTGCACTTACCCCAGAACTATGACCCGTGAGAGTTTTGAGTTCCCGACCTGTCTGGGTGTCCCAGATTTTCAACGTCTTATCATAAGAAGCAGAAATCGCTGTTTTTCCATCGGGTGCGATCGCCACTGCACTTACTGCGGAACTATGATCGGTGAGAGTTTTGAGTTCTCGACCGGTCTGGGTGTCCCAGATTTTCAGCGTCTTATCATAAGAAGCGGAAATCGCGGTTTTTCCATTGGGTGCGATCGCCACTGCTACTACCCAGTTACTATGACCTGTGAGAGTTTTGAGTTCTGAGCCACTCTCGGTATCCCAGATTTTCAAGGTATCATCCCAGGAAGCCGAAATCGCAGTTTTGCCGTCTGGTGCGATCGCCACTGCTGTTACGTAGTAACTATGACCGATGAGAGTTTTCAATTCTTGGCCTGTCTCGGTGTCCCAAATTTTCAGGGTGTTATCATCGGAAGCGGAAATCGCTGTTTTGCCGTCGGGCGCGATCGCCACTGCTCTTACGGACTCACTATGACCTGTGAGAGTTGTGAGTTCTGAGCCACTCTCGGTGTCCCAGATTTTCAGGGTATGATCGTCGGAAGCGGAAATCGCTGTTTTTCCATCAGGCGCAATCGCCACTGCTCTTACTGAGTAACTATGACCGATGAGAGTTTTCAGTTCTCGACCTGTGTGGGTGTCCCAGATTTTCAGGGTATGCTCCTCGGAAGCGGAAATTGCTGTTTTTCCATTGGGTGCGATCGCCACTGCTGTTACCGAGTTACTATGACCGATGAGATTTGTGAGTTCTCGACCTGTCTGGGTGTCCCAGATTTTCAGCGTCTTATCATCGGAAGCGGAAATAACTGTTTTTCCGTCGGGTGCGATCGCCACTGCTTGTACCCAGGAACTATGACCCGTGAGAGTTTTCAGTTCACTGCCTGTCTCGGTGTCCCAAATTTTCAGGGTTTTATCTCCTGAAGCAGAAATCACTGTTTTACCGTCGGGCGCGATCGCCACTGCTGTTACCTTGTCACTATGACCGGTGAGAGTTCTCAAACATCCTTCTCCAGGCCGCTCTAAATTAGCCCTCAAAGGCCGTAACCAAGGACTATATTTCCACTGCTTTGCTTGCTCCAGCATCGCCTGAATTTCAGTTTTTTCAAAATCCAACAACCTCCCTAACAATTGCCCTGCTAATTGCGTTTTATCCCTTTCTAAAATATGCACTGACTTCCGAATTGCCCCTTGAATCAACTTCAGAGTTTCCCTTTGCTCCTGGGTCAACAACACATCAGAATTCATCCCCAAATCGTAATCCTCAATCAGCGGCTGCACCCCCAACAAATCCAGTTTCATCTCAATAAAACCAAAATCCGTCAACCAAGCACAATAACGGTCAACCTTCCCCCGTTTCACAAATCTCTTCGGTTGATATTTCAACAGCAAATCTCGATCTTCCTGACACTTCTGCGCCAACCACACACCTAAATCGCTCATAGCGGCGCTCCCTCTGTAGCATTATCACTAATCTCATCGTTAATATCTTCCAGTGTTATGCCCGCCGACTGCACAGTTTCATCCGCTTCCAGAAACTGCCGAAAACTATTGTGATAGATAGTATATCGAGTTTCCTTCCCTACCTTCTCCTGTCGCAAAAACGAATTCCATTTTCCGAGCACCTGCTGTACTTTCATAACATTTTTCTCGCCGGCAGATTTAGCCAACCAGCGACAAGAAACAGGTTCCTCTGCTTGCGACAAGAAATAGATAATCCTCACCTTCAACTCCAGCAGCGGATCGTCATCCCTCCCCATCATCTGTCCCCAGTGTTTTTGATAATATTCCTCCAAACCCGCTGGCAAATCATTTAAATTCACATCATTGTACGTGCCGCCTTCAATCTCATCAAGTACGTGGCGGAGGTAGATAAATTTCTTTTCACTTTTTTCAGCTACCGCCCTCACAAACTGTTCCCGCTGCAAATTTCGACCCTTAATCCAATCCTGAATTAACTCGCTTCTCTCCGTGCGTTTTGCCAGATAAGCCTTGACATCTTCCAGACTTTCAGCACTGTATTTCATCAAATCAAAAACCGTCTTGTTAGCCGTCGGCATTGTCAGAAATTCCGGCCGCTTCGAGACAATAAAATAAACGTTATCCGGCAAATCATTAGGCAAATATGAAACATTACTGTTCCTAATTTGAGCCTTCCAATCAACTTCATCCAGCGCATCCACCACAAAAATGATTTTTCTGTCCCTGCTCGACTTATCGCTAACTTCCTTCAGCAAATCGCATAGAAAGATGTTGTTTTTGATAGCATTTGTCGGCAGTCGCGGATACTTATTTTTCAGACCAAAACCTTCAATCAATTGAGTGCAAGCATTTTCCAAAAAAGTTTCAGCGCTGACAATCCCGTCCGGTTGCGAGTTGAAATGAGTAATGCAGCGGCGCTTCAACAGCACCACACAAGCAGCCATAATCGCGCTTTTCCCAACACCCGGTTCCGCCTCCAAAACAAAATAGCCTTTTTGCTTTGTCCTCAGAAACTCATTAATTGCTTCAAACACAAATTTCCGACCCGTAAAGTCTTTAATTCTGTCCTGAATAATCGTCTCTGACTTAACCGGAATCGGCAAACTCGGCGCAGCAGGATCGATATATCTTTCCAGTAATTCCCGAATCTGCATCAAATCATCCCGCAGAGTTTCTACAACTTCCAACTTCGCCATCACTTCGCAAATTTGCTCCCGCGTTGCCAAAGCCTCCAACTTTTGCAAGATTTCCTCATTTTGCAGCCCCAAATCTTTCAATTCTGACAAAGCTTCCCGATGCAAAATCAACTGCATACCCGCAAATTGTCGGCCGCCAGTTTCCGCATCTTGTTTCAGCACTTCGCGAAACGCCTTCGGAAAAAACTCGTGCAGTTTTGCCGCCGCACAGGCAATTAATTCAGGATGCAAAGTTTTGTTTTCCTTCGCTGCAAAATCAGTCAAAAAATCTTGCCAATCCTGCACCGACAATCCCTTAACCTCCACAAACTGATTCGGATCTGGCGAAAAAATCTTCGCAAGTTGGTCGTCAGTAAAATGTAAAGGCTTGGAAGTGTCAGTTTCCGCATCAATTTTTACCCAGTAATCAACAGTTTTCTTAGCTAAATATTGAAAATCAGCTTTAGCATGACGCAGATTATTTTGTTCAACAATAACCTTAAATTCCTCAGATTCAGGAATATTCTTGTGAAGCAGACAGCCGATAGCTTCTCCAGCCGCCGCAGTCAAATCACCATTCTTGAGAATATCCGCATTTTTTCCGATTCGCTGCGCCAACTTGTTACCGCATTCGCCCGCTGTCATATTGCCGATAACGCCAGTAGCAATAGTTGCTAAAACACTAGCTGCGAACACTCCTGGGCCGCCGAGTACACCTGTCGCCGCAGTTGCTACGGGGCCGGCGGTGGTGAGGGCGCTGGAGATAGACTGGCCGACGATGTATAGGGCACTACAGCCGACTAGCCGAGTTTTTGTATCTGCAATATTAATTGCCATAGCAAATATTTATGAGTAATATCAAATTCCATTGATTTGTTATTATATAACATAAAATATTGTAGGGGCGGGTTCACCAACAATATCTAACGATAACCAACAATCTAAATAAACCCGCCCCCACCCCACAGAAAACCCCAATCAACCCAAAGATTGCCGAGATTTTTTAAATTCGGGTTATTCGTAGGGGCGGGTTCACCAACAATATCTAACGATAACCAACAATCTAAATAAACCCGCCCCACCCCGCAGAAAACCCCAATTAACCCAAAAATTGTCCGAGATTTTTTAAATTCGGGTTATTCGTAGGGGCGGGTTCACCAACAATATCTAACGATAACCAACAATCTAAATAAACCCGCCCCCACCCCACAGAAAACCCCAATGAACCCAAAAATTGTCCGAAATTTTAAATATTAATGTAAATGTGAATCTATGGTTGGGTTGGGCGGGTTTTTGAGATTGTTTGTTTGCGGCGATTATTGTTGGCGAACCCGCCCCTACAAGATTCTTTTGTGTTTAAATATTAATGTAAATGTGGATTGCTGGTTGGGTTGAGCGGATCTTCGGGCCCACAATCAATTTAATCTGATTGAGCCTAGTCGAAGAGTCAACTATCCAATATCAACTGTCAACTGTTGATGTCCAACTTCTCTTTCTTGCAAAAGTTGGCTTGCCCAAACCTGCTCTTCTTCCGATAGAGACGGTACGGGTTCTCGATCGTAATCGATGCGATAGTCATAGCCGGCGCGATCGTAAATGCCTGCAAATATTTCTGGTAAATTAACAATAGGTTCTACATCTTCCTCGCGCAAGGGAAGCGGAAATATCGGTAAAGAATCGCGGAGATTGAAAGCATAAAGTTCGGCAAACGGACGGCGATTGCTGGGACTGACTAAAATCCGATAATCGCTTTCAATGGAATTGTTAAGTATGGGCATAGATTCCCATTTTCGGAGCAAGTCAATTTCCACTAAATTGGTTAAGCTGCCTAAAATACTCTGGCGTTTTTTGAGATAAGTAATTCTGCCTTCTCCACTACGTTTGTTGACTGGAGAAAGGATTTCAATTGCGGTAACAACTTGTTTCGTTGTCATTTCTCGCACTTCTAGATAAGTTTGTGTAACTTTTACAGGAGCAGGCACTTTGACGGTAGTCGGAAGTGTGACGGTTAAAGTGGCTACTGAACTGCTAGGAATATTAGGGCTATTAGGTTGACGTTTAATCGCGACATCCGGGATACCTACTAATAGGGAGTCGCCGTTACTATCATTTGGATCGGTAACTTCATAGATGCGTTTGTCAATTGCTACCTCATATTTAGGACGAATTTGAGGCATGATGGTATCAGCGATCGCGACAATCAATCGATTGTGAGTTTCCTGCCAGAAATCGGGGTGTTCTAAGTAGGGATCCATTCCAGGAAAGGGTGAAGGCATAGGATTTTTTTCCGATGTATTGACTTTGAAATCATTTTAGCATTTTTAATTTTGGGTGCGTCGCTTGAAAGCAAGGCAGAGCAAGAGAGATATGGGCTCCCGGGCTGGAGCCTGGGAACCGGTTAAAGCTTGTCAAGAACAGGCAGGATGCCTGTTCCACAGTTACAAAACAGCAGCAACTGTTGCCATCAGCAACCCTTGAAACAATTTCATTCCATCAGTTTCGCCCAACATCGGATCGGAAGCCCTCTCAGGATGCGGCATCATTCCTAACACATTGCCAGCCCGATTGCAAATGCCGGCAATGTTATTTAACGAGCCGTTGGGATTTCCCGCAGTGTTAATTTCGCCGGCACTTGTACAGTAGCGAAATAACACTTGATCGTGTTCTTCTAGTTCTGCCAAAGTATCGGCATCCGCGTAATAGTTGCCTTCCCCGTGGGCGATCGGCAAATCGATGATTTCACCCGAAGTATAGGCGGAAGTCCACGGCGTATTACCGCGTTCAACTTTCAACGAAGTGCGATCGCAAATAAAATGCAATCCCGCATTCCGCACCAGAGCACCGGGGAGCAAACCGGCTTCAGTCAACACCTGAAAACCGTTGCAGATGCCGAGTACAAGCTTTCCTTGTTTCGCGTGTTCCGCAGTCGCTTGCATCGCTGGAGAAAAACGGGCGATCGCACCGCACCGCAAATAATCTCCGTAACTGAAACCACCGGGAACTACAATGATGTCGATATCCGAAATATCGGTATCTTCGTGCCAAATCATTCGCGTCGGTTGGTGCAGCAACCCTTGAGTTACCCACACCACATCGCGATCGCAATTTGAACCCGGAAAAACAATAACTCCAAATTTCATAAGCAGAAGGAAGAAGGAAGAAGGAAGAGGGAAGAAGGAAGAGGGAAGAAGGAAGAAGGAAGAGGGAAGAGGGAAGAAGGAAGAAGGAAGAAGGAAGAGGGAACACTCTTGTCCCCCCCTTATTAAGGGGGGCTAGGGGGGATCGAAACTAGATAGAAAACAGATAGTACCTTGGTTGGTATCGAAGTCTAGATCCCCCTAAATCCCCCTTAAGAAGGGGGACTTTGAATCGTTCTAGTTCTCATGTTTTTAACAAAGACTTTGAGTACCCTCTTGTCTCCGCTTTTTAAGGCAGACTTTGAGAACTCTCTTGTCCCCCCCTTACCAAGGGGGGTTAGGGGGGTCTCCGGGTTGAAAAACACACCCTACGGTCGATCGCACTTAAGCCACAGTCTCGACAGCAACAGGAATTTCAGTCAACTCAACCCGATAGTTTTCAATCACTGGATTAGCCAAAAGTTGATCGCAAACGCGATCGAGTTGTTCGCGCGCGGAGGACTCACCAGCAGCAGTTAGCGTCAATTCAACGTACTTCCCGATCCGCACGCGATCGACATTGTCGTATCCCATGTGTTGCAAACCAGACTGTACAGCAGTGCCGGCCGGGTCTAAAACCGAAGGGCGGAGGGTAACATAGATTTGGGCAAAATATTTTTGAGTCACAGCAATGTGTAGGTGATGCGAAATTTACGGCCACCTCATTCTACAACGCGGGCGGGAAGCCGATCGCCCTTTGCTGACCCTAATTAAGCTAGCCTAGAAACAGGGACAAATTTGATTCCAGCAGACTACACAACAAAATTATGAGAACCAACCGCACCCGCAGTCAGGAGCGTATTTTACACTTGCTCAAGCACTTGAATCGATCGCTCTCAGCGCAAGATATCTACTTAGAACTGCGTAACAGCGACCACAGCATGGGCTTAGCAACAGTTTACCGCTCCCTCGACGGTTTAAAGCGGGAGGGCTTCGTGCAAGTCAGAACGCTTGCTAGTGGCGAATCTCTCTATGGTGCCGCCCACCAAGACCAACATCACCTTACTTGTCTGGAGTGCGGTGCGTCTATTACGATCGACGAATGCCCCGTCCATCACCTAGAAAGCCAATTACAACAATCTCATTCTTTCAAAATTTATTATCATACTTTGGAATTTTTTGGATTGTGCGATCGATGTACTCTCGCTCAAGAATCTTAAAGAAGGAAAAAGGAAGAAAGTCTGACTGTAATTGTCGTAAGGGCGGGTTCACCAACAATATCTAACAGCTACCAACAATCTAAATAAACCCGCCCCCCACCACGGATAATATACATCAACCTTTATTTTTATTAAATGCCAAAAATTTACGCGAGGATTTACCGTGGGGCGGGGGCGGGTTTGAGAGATTGTTAATTATTGGCAGTTATTGTTGGTGGAACCCGCCCCTTGTATCTACGAACACCGTGTAAATAGATATCTATCGCTCGCAACAATATCTTTTAGACTAGCTTTTCACCTCATTATTACTGGCTTCCCCCACAATCGATCGCAATCCTTCCATCGTAGCGGGAATGCTGCGCGGATCCATAAACATCACCTTGCTGCTATCGCTGCTACCAATTTTTAAGCCCATATCTAAATAGTTTTGAGCTAACAAAAACTGTAAAGCTTCTCGGGCATTGGGGTCATTTTGTAGAGTTTTACCGATAATTTGTAAAGCCTCAGAAGTAGCTTGAGCTTTCAAAACTTGACTTTGGCGTTCTGCTTGCGCTTTTAGGACGATCGCCTTTTGTTGAGCTTCTGCTTCCAAAATTGTCGCTTTTTGGCGCGCTTCCGCATCCAAAACCTGCGCTTCGGCTTTACCTTTGGCGCTGTTAACTGCTGACTCGCGTTCGCCCTCGGATGTCAGAATTGCGGCTCGTTTTCGGCGATCGGCTGCCATCTGCAATTCCATCGATTCCTGTACAGTTTTAGAAGGGATAATATCGCGCAATTCCACCCGCGTTACTTTCACTCCCCAAGGATCGGTAACAATATCTAAATCTCTGAGCAAGATTTCATTAATTTGAGAACGAGCCGTAAAGGTTTGTTCGAGGTCGAGTTGACCCATTTCGGCGCGGATTTGAGTCAGCACCATATTCACCATTGCTGACTGAAGATTTTCGACTTTGTAACAGGCTTTTTCCAAGTCCACAATCCGCCAGTAAACTACAGCATCAACGGTGAATGAAACGTTGTCGCGGGTGATACAAGCTTGGGGGGGAATGTCTAAGACTTTTTCGCGGATGGTTTGTTCGTAAACAACGCGATCGAGAAACGGTGTGACAAAATTCAAACCAGGTTCGAGTTTCTTGCCGCTATATTTACCTAAAGTTTCTACCAGCGCTTCATTTCCCTGATTGATAATCTTGACGGAACCTGCGATCGCTGAGCCGCCCAGTGCTAAAAATACGAGTAAAAAAAATTGTTCCACGGTCGCCTCCTATAATTCTTGACTGTTAAATGTTATAGCCTTTCGAGTTCCTATATGAGGTATTCATGGACACAGGGCATATAACAGTTGACAGTTGACAGTTGACAGTTGACAGTTAATTAATGACTAACTACTAACTACTAACTACTAACTACTAACTACTAATTTCGCATTTTTTTAGGAATGCAGCAAATGTTCTGGTAAAACGATCAGAGTAGTGCCTTTCCTGCCGACGACTATCACGTTTTGGTTGGGGGGGATGGCGGTAGAAGCGTCTTCGCAGCGAGCTTGCCAAGAATTCCCCTCATAAATTACTCGCCCCGATTCTCCTGGGGGAATTTCTGTTAAAGTTTTAGCTTCGTGGGAATCTGCGATCGCCCATGCCTTGCCTTTTGGTATCAATCGCCGGGACAGCAGCACAAAAACTGTCGAAAATACCATCCACAGGAATATTTGTAAATTAACGTAAGGTAAAACTAGAGAACATCCAGCGACGGCGAAGGCACTCAGTCCCAGGATAAAAGCAACAAAAGCAGTGGGGAGAAATAGCTCTGCCAAACAGAGCAAAGCCCCAACTAGCAACCAAAGGAGCGTGGGAGTCCAGATCATAAAACAATTGGTGATACTATGAAATATCTTAGATTTGAAATTTGAGATGTAACAATTGCGAACAACTGAGTTTGCAAGGGTTTGCGACTTGCTGACCCTTGGAGAGCGAAAAATTGCGTCGCAGTACCAGGTTGGGCCTGCAACCACTCGGCTGCAAGTTCGATCGCACTCAAACTCAGAGTTTTAGTAGCTTAAATTACAATTTTAGCCGGTGTCCACCGGCAGCAACTACAATTTCTCGGGCCCCAAAGGCAGTTAAGAAATTGATAGGGGCTAAAATCAGTTTATTCTCAGGTTCCTGAATTTGAGCCTGGCAATCATATATCTTCAGAATGTTTTTACACAAACTATTTCGATATGATCAGTAGTTTCTCCGAACCCATTTATTGCCCGAATCTGAGCTGTTCCGATCCCGGCAATAGCTTTGGTAGCCAGAAGTGTGCAGCTTGCGAAACCGATTTAATTTATCGCTATTTGTGGGCGGTGGGCCCCACAGTTGAGGAAGTGCCGGCGGGTAAGGTAATCGCCGATCGATATTTTGTCATTGCACCCCAAATCTGGCTCGACAGCCGTCCGTCTATTCCTCCTAGCGTCCCCGAACAACTGCCGGATAGAATAATGCCTTACCTGCATTTGTATCCCCAGCGGCTCCATTCGCCCGAAGTATACGGCTTTTGTTCCCTCGGGGAAGCAGCGGAAGCCACAGAGGTGCTGTTGTTGGAAAATGTGCCGGTCAATAATTTCGGTAGCCTGTATCCTTCTATTCTACAAGCTTGGGCTCAGACAAGTGCCACGCGCCAAGTTTACTGGCTGTGGCAAATGCTCCAACTGTGGACGCCACTGTCGGAGCAAGGAGTCGCTGCGAGTTTGCTGGTACCGGAAAATTTGCGCGTGGAAGGTTGGCGGGTGCGTCTGCTGGAACTGCATCAAGGTAATTTTGTACCGACGCTGAAGGATTTGGGAGATGTGTGGTCTGGTTTGGTGGACTCGGCGCAGCCTGAGGTACAGTCGAAACTCGGAGAGATTTGTCTGTTTATGCGCCGCAGCAGCATGAATTTAGATGCGATCGCCCTGGAACTTAACGATTTACTATTAGAACAAGCTGCTAAGTTGCCCCTGCATTTAGAAGTAGTCGGCATCACCGATACCGGGCCGCAGCGCTCCCAAAATGAAGATAGTTGCTATCCGACTGCTGCTGATTTTCAATCGATAAAAAGTGCCGGAAATGACAAACTAATTCCTTACTTGACAATGGTTTGCGACGGGGTTGGAGGCCACGAAGGAGGAGAAGTTGCCAGTCAGTTAGCCGTGCAATCGCTGAAAGCTTTAATCCAAAATTTGCTCGCCGAAATCGCCGAACAAGAAGAGTTGATGGCGCCAGCAATGGTCATCAAACAACTCGAAGAAATAGTGAAAGTTGTGAATAATGTGATTTCTGCTCAAAATAACGAGCAAGGAAAAGAGTTGCGGGAGCGCATGGGAACCACTTTGGTGATGGCCCTCCAGTTGCCTCAAAAAGTGAAAGTTTCCCAGGATGTACCGGCGAATAACAGTCACGAACTTTATTTGGTCAATGTTGGAGACAGCCGCGCCTATTGGATTGGCAACAATTACTGTCAGCGGCTAACTGTGGACGACGATGTAGCGTCTAGGGAAGTCCACCTAGGACACAGTTTATACTGGGAGACTCAATTGCGATCGGATGCCGGAGCCCTGACTCAAGCTTTGGGGACGCGGGACGGCGATTTTCTGCGCCCGACGATTCAACGATTTATTGTCGAAGAGGAAGGCTTGCTGCTGCTGTGCTCCGACGGTTTGAGCGATAACGACTGGGTAGAGCAATCTTGGCAGAATTACGGCCCAGAGGTACTTGAGGGCAAAATGTCCTTGGAAGCCGCTGCTCAGTCTTGGGTTCGCCTCGCCAACGAGAAAAATGGTTACGACAACACCTCTGTAGTGGTGACTTACTGTCGGATGTCACCGGAGAGAGTCGTACTGTTCGATACGGCTTCCGCACCGTCGGCGTCGCCGTCGATATCGCTACCCATGTCACCCTCCGTGTCGCTACCCATGTCACCCTCGGTGTCAGGCTCGGTATCCCTCCAAAAAACGGGGAGGATGCCAGAATCTCAACTTTCTGAATCGTCGAAACAGTTGCTGTACCCCGAAACTGCCTCCGCCTCGGAACCAGTTGAAAAACAGAAGCCGAAGCGTTTGGGGCCGCTGCTGGGACTGTTGGTGCTGATGCTAGTCTTCGCGGGTTTAGGTTTGTGGGTGCGGAGCCTCCAAAACCAGAACCCGGATCCCGAACAACTGCCGCCACCGCCGGAAACTACCGCCCCAACTCCTGCGGATATTCCCTCGCCCGGTGCCGAGAGTCCCTCGCCCGGTGCCGAGAGTCCCTCGCCCTCCCCAGAATCGAGTCCTGCGGAGATTCCCGCGCCGTCGCCAGAATCAACAACTCCTCCGGAAATTCCCACGCCTTCCCCCTCGCCGGAAATTCCCGCACCTTAAAAGTTGGCTAGTTTGGGAATTTGTTGTGCATAACTATAGCGGTTCTGAGAAAGATGAGGTACGTTGTTGGGCTTGGGCCCTCTCGATCGACATCTTCGATGGATGATTTTTTGACTTTTATTAATCGGAACTTCCCCGATATGGAGAAGTTCCATTAATAAGTAAGGAACGCACGTGTGGACTTTAGTCCGCAGAAATTGATGCGGACTAAAGTCCACACTACGAACGGTTTTTGTTATGGTAATCGACTGTCGTGTCTTCCTTCTTCCTGTCACTATAAAATACAGATACTTTCCGGTGGCACGGAGACTCGAACGCTGTCGCCAATTTTGTGCCGCTGCAAGTCATCTCTGTGCAAGTTTTGTCGGCGAAGGGCGATCGAGCTTTTAGCAGTCAGGCGCACCGTATAGCGCGTGTCAGTGCCAATATAAATCGCCTCTTCAACTACTCCCGGCCAGCTATGCTCAGCATCATAATTAGCCGGATAAATAGTGGCTTTTTCCGGCCGCAACACCAGGGTAACAACTTTCCCAGCCGGCAAATCTTCTGCTGTCGCAACTAACACGGGCAACTGCTGGTCAACCAACACCGTTATTTTACCATGTTGCTTTTCCACTACTCGCCCGGTCAAAAAATTGCTGTCCCCAATAAAATCAGCCACAAACCGCGTTTTAGGATATTCATAAATCTCAACAGGCGTCCCGACTTGTTGCAGTTTTCCTCCCTCCATCACAGCAATTCTGTCCGACATCGCGAGCGCTTCTTCTTGGTCGTGAGTTACATAAATAAACGTAATTCCCAACAGTCTCTGCATCTTTTTTAATTCTAATTGCATCTCTTTTCGCAACTTCAAATCCAGGGCTCCTAAGGGTTCATCCAACAGCAAAACAGAAGGCTCTTTAACCAACGCCCTCGCCAACGCTACTCGCTGCTGCTGCCCTCCTGACAGTTGGCGGGGATAGCGTTTTTCTACATCCGTTAACTGTACTAATGCTAAAGCTGCCACGACGCGATCGTGAATTGTTTGGGGAGGCAAATTCTCCATTTCCAAGCCAAATGCAGCATTTTGTGCTACTGTCATGTGCGGAAATAAAGCATAATTTTGAAATACCGTATTCACTGGGCGGTGAAATGGCGGGCGATGTCGCATCGGTTGACCGTGAATGTAAATTTCGCCCGCTGTGGGCATTTCAAAACCCGCAATCATTCGCAAAGTTGTAGTTTTGCCGCAGCCGGAAGGGCCGAGCAAAGAAAAGAATTCGCGATCTTTAATTTGCAGGTTGATATTGTCTACAGCCAAGAAATCTTGACTGCGGGCACTTTTAAATACTTTGGAAATGTCTATAATTTCGACGGCGTGCATTCTGATCTATCCTAGTAGTTATTGTAGGGTGCGGAGCGGGCTGAATATTTTGACGAGATACTCAATAATTTTCCCCCGCTCCGCACCCTACAGTTAGTTACTCGCTATTGTGTATAATTTAATTTTTAGTTATTGTAGGGTGCGGAGCGGGCTGAATGTTTTGACGAGATACTCAATAATTTTCCCCCTGATACCAATGTTATATGAATTTGCATTTTGCATAGAATCCGATCGCCCTTAACAAGGCAGAGCGGTTTTATTGTCGTCACACAAATTAGGTATGTAGTTGCGCTTGAGCGCTATACGCTTATATCAGGAAAGAGCGCTTTCATCGCAACTACGTACCTTGGCCCAGTTATTATAGGGTGCGTCAGCGCTGAATATTTTGACGAGATACTCAATAATTTTCCCCCGCTCCGCACCCTACATTTCGTTAGTTACTCGCTTTCTACTCGTTACCATGCTCTTCCTTGGAACCAGTTAAGTTTGACCTGGTTGTTGGCACGACGAATGCTTACTTTCCTGCTCCTGCTTTAACTTCCGTCGAAGCTCGATCGTACAATGCGGTTGCTTTCCCGACATCCTGCAAGAATTTCATCTTACCAAAAATTTCAGCCGGTGGATAAATTTGGGGATTTTTCAAATCTTTCGGGTCAATTAAACCTTTGTCTATTGCTGCTTTATTCGGCGAGCCATAGTGGGTAAAATTAGAAATTGTCGCACCTACTTCTGGCTGCAAAATAAAGTTAATAAATTTCTCAGCTAACTCTTTGTGCGGTGCACCTTTGGGAATTGCCATGTTGTCAGAAAAGACAATTGTGCCTTCTTTGGGAATAGCGTAGCGGAGATTTGGATTCTCTTTCATCACCTGAAAAATATCGCCGCTCCATTCCATTGTCAGGTTGACTTCTCCTTGATCGAGCAGAGTTTGACCCGTGTCGGGGACAAAAGCGGCAATCATATTTTTATTTTTAATCAGCAAGTCGCGGGCTTTGTTAATTTCTTCGGGATTAGTTGTATTTGGGTCAAATCCTAAATACATTAAAACCACTGCAAAAGTGTATCGGGCATCATCTTGCCATGCTATTTTTCCAGTATATTTAGGATCGAACATCGCCCCCCAACTGTTAATCTCGTCCTTGGTTGCTTTGATGTTGTAGCCAATTCCCATTGTTCCCCACTGATAGGGCAATGAATATTTATTGCCAGGGTCAAATGTTTGGTTTAGCCATTTTGAATCGAGATTATTTTTGTTAACAATTTTTGCAGGATCTAGCGGTTCAAGTATATTCTCGGCTGCCATGATTCTGACCATGTAATCGGCGGGAAATATGACATCATAACCGGGATTTCCCTGTTTGAGTTTGGCGTAGAGTGCGTCGCTGTTCTCGAAAGTGTCGTATTGAATTTTAACATTGTTCTCTTTCTCGAATTGGGCGATCGCTTCGGGAGCGATATAAGTTGCATAATTGTAAATGCTGAGGACTTGCTGGTTGCTGCCTGTGCGGCTGCATCCGAAAACCATCGTTGCACTCATCACAAACAAAAGTAAGAAAGTCAGCAGGCGTTTCATGGGTTTTGTTGGTTGTAGGCAAAGTTAATTATGACACATAAAGCAAGTTTTTTAACTTCTTTTAACTCTTAGCGACGATACAACCAGCAATAAAGAAGCTAGCAACATCAAAGTTGAGATGGCATTAATTGCTGGCGTCACTGCAAATTTTATCATGCCGTAAACCAATAGCGGGAGCGTCATCGAACCGACACCGGTGGTAAAGAATGTCACGACAAAATCGTCCAGCGACAAAGTAAAAGCCAGCAGTGCTGCGCTGAAAATAGCGGGCAAAATTAGAGGGAGAGTAATCCGCCAAAAAGTCCGCCACTCGTTAGCACCCAAGTCAAAGGCTGCTTGTTCTAATTGAGGATCGAGTTCCGCCAAACGCGCCCTGACGGTAATCGTTACGAATGAAATATTAAAGACAACGTGACCGATAATTACTGTAGGTAAGCCGAGATTGAGGCGGATTCCCGTGAGATTTTCTACGATCCGAAATGCTAGGGTAAAGAAAACTAGCAGCGAAATGCCGATCGTAATTTCGGGCATAATAATCGGCAAAAATAGTAAAGCTTCTACTGCTTTGCGTCCCGGAAAATGAAAGCGTTCAAGCGCTAGCGCGAGCATGGTACCGAAAATAGTCGCTAAAGCTGTCGAAATAGCTGCAATTAGCAAGCTATTGCTAAGTGCTGGCAAAATTCCGGCACTGCTGCTGGTAGCAAGACTCACGCCTGCATTGCTAAACAAGCTGCCGTACCAATCGAGGGTAAAACCGCGCCAAACTGCGTTAAATTTGGAGCTGTTAAACGAGTAAATAATTAAGATGAGAATTGGCAAGTAGAGAAAGGCAAATGCTAGGGAAGCTTGTACCCAAAGCCACTTTTTGGCGATCGCCCGAACAAATAAATCTAGTTTTATTTTAGTCATCAGTCATTAGGTAGGGGCGGTGGATGGTGCGTGCCCGCCCTCTTAGTAGTCAATAGTCATTGGTCATTAGCTCATCTTAACCTAAATGTAAGGCGCGCAGTACACACCACTTATTCCGTTTCGTCGGAGACGCGGAAGTAAATTAAAACAGGAACTAATATTATTACCGTCAACAGCATAGAAAGCGCCGAACCAAAAGGCCAATCCCGAGATTTCATAAACTGATTTTGAATCAAATTTCCCACCATAATTGTTTTAGCTCCGCCCAATATATCGGGTGTAATGAAAGCGCCGACTGCGGGAACAAACACGAGGATAGAACCCGCCACAATGCCGCGAGTTGTCAATGGCAAAAATACGCGCCAAAAAGTGCGAATATCATTTGCTCCTAAATCTTGAGCTGCTTCAACCAATGAGAAATTAAAGCGTTCTATGCTAGAATATAAAGGCAGAACCATGAAAGGTAAATAGCCGTAAATCAGACCGATCGCCACAGCGAAAGGCGTAAACAGCAAGTTTAACGGTTCGGTAATTATTTGCAGGTTTTGCAGGGCTGTGTTCACTACTCCTTCGCTCCGCAGCAGAATGATCCAGGCGTAGGTTCTCACTAAAAAGTTAGTCCAAAATGGAATAATTATCAGCAAAAGCAAGGCATTTCGCCAGCGGGGAGGACGGGTGGCGATGAAAAATGCTAGGGGATAGCCGACTAACAAACAAGCCGCGGTTGTCAAAAAAGCCAAAAAGAGCGATCGACCAATTACCCCTAAAAAAACCCAGCTAAACAAACGCTGGTAGTTGCTGAGAGTAAATACCCAAGTAATCCCGCCGTAAGTACCGCGCTCTAAGAAACTGTACAACAGTACAATTAGCACCGGGAGAATGAAGAAAACGATTAGCCATGCACTTGCGGGAAATAATAGCAGCAACAGGTTATACAGTTTTCTATGTTCGATGTTCGATGTTCGATTGGGAAAGAGCGATTTCATAAGGGTGTCTGGCTACCCGTGCGTATAGGACTAATAATCCCACACATTTTATATCAAATCCGCAGGTCAAGCCGCAGCATTTATCTAGGGGTAGAATTCGGGCTTTTGCCTTCGGGCGAGGGTAATTAGCGGTTTAGGTCAACATTTAAGTTTTCGCGGCGGAATTGGAAGCGGAAAACGACTTTGCGATCGCCCGCGGCATTTTGAGTCTGATTCGCGTCTAATTCTCCCCGTCCCGAAACTAATACTTTTTGCTCCAGTTGAGCTTTTTTAGGAAAAGTAACCTCATTGGAAAACATATAATTAGAAACAGCTAAAGCCCTTCGCAAACTCAGTTCCAGATTTTTTGAATCGGAACCTGCGGAACTTGTATGTCCTTCGATGACAACGCGAGCAATTTGTTTTTCAAACTGTTTGTTAGCAAAAAGCACTTGGCTGTAAATGGGAATGAAGGCTTGCAAAAACTTTTTTCCTTCGGGTTTGAGGACGGAACTGTTATTATCAAACAAAATGCGATCGCGAATGCTGACATCTCCGGTTCCGGGGTCAACCGTAAAAATATCTTTGTCTCCAACTTTCCCCTCTAAAGCATTGACAATAATTTGCGGTAGTCCTTCAAAAGCCTTTTGATATTGCTGCAATTCCTGTCGCAGTTTTTCCACCTGAAGGATTTTCTCATCGAGCATTTTCGCCTTGGCGCTGAGTTGAATTTGGACGGTGATGAACAGGAGCGCGAATAACATCAACAAGCCGGACATTAAATCGCCGATCGACAGCAGTACGCTGGAATCTTCCTCTTCTTCTATTTCGGGTACATTGTCTAAATCTGATATATTTCTCATTTTTGCACTGTTAATTAGTTTGTAGTGAGGAATGCGAGTCCTCTCGCATTAAAGTTAATTAGTTTGTAGTGAGGACTGCGAGTCCTCTCGCATTAAAAGGACTCGCATTCCTTACTACGAACGTTTGTAGTGAGGAATGCGAGTCCTCAACCTATATATTTCTAAATATTATCCCAAGCGTGACCATAGTCTCTAACAGGATATTGAGTCCACAAATGACGCAGCCATTCCCGTCCATAATATTTTAAATACCAGTGAATACTACTTTGCTCGTAATCATAAGGAGACTTTACCCATAGGTGTTTGACAGGATTGTTGTGGATATAATTCAGCGTTGTATAGTAATGGCGTTCCGAACGAATAGCTCTATCACTGTAACTATACCAAACTGTTCGACCACCTGTAGCTCCATCTTCAAGATTCCATTGACGAGAGGTTGCGCCATGAACCGAATGAAATAATTTACTTAAGTCGTTAAAGTTCGTAACCTGCACCAAAAGATGATAGTGATTGGGTAATACAACCCATGCTAGTATTTCCATACCTTTAGTTACAAATGCCTCAAATAGCCGATCTAGGAGTTGCTGGCGGCGGGATGTATCTACCATGTAATACTTATGTTCGTAACAAGTGGCTGTCAGCAGGTAAAAAGTGCGATCGCGTATTAAATGTGGTGGTCTGTGGGGTGGATAGCCTTTGGCTAAGCGTTGTCGAACTAATTCAGCACGTTGTTCTGGTGTCAGCGTCCGGTACTCGTACATGATATTTTGATTTTAAATTTTGTAGTAAGGACTTGAGTCCTCATTATAAATATAACTTTCCCAGGTTCGTAGTGAGGACTTCAGTCCTTCTTCTTGCGGACTAAAGTCCTCACTACAAACCTTAATCTGAGGTTCGTAGTCAGGACTTCAGTCCTTCTTTTTGCGGACTAAAGTCCTCACTACAAACCTTAATCTGAGGTTCGTAGTCAGGACTTCAGTCCTTCTTTTTGCGGACTAAAGTCCTCACTACAAACCTCACTTCCTGGTTTGTAGTCAGGACTTCAGTCCTTCTTCTTGCGGACTAAAGTCCTCACTACAAACCTTAATCTGAGGTTCGTAGTCAGGACTTCAGTCCTTCTTTTTGCGGACTAAAGTCCTCACTACAAACCTTAATCTGAGGTTCGTAGTCAGGACTTCAGTC